>CAYGQN010000288.1:1360-5827 GCA_964351795.1 uncultured Gammaproteobacteria bacterium | reverse complement strand
GGTTGAGGCTGTGGTCGAGGTCCGGCCGGCCGCCATTGGCCGCCATGTTGGCAATCATCTCCTGCCAGGTGGCCAGCGTGGCCTCGAGAGCGAACTCGGCATCCCCCAGGTCGGCGCCGGCCACCTCTTCCAGTCCAATCGCCTCGAACTCCTCGAAGCGCACGCGCCAGGCAACCGGGCCGCCGTCGGGGCCGCCGTCCAGTACGGTGAACTGGGCGACGCAATCCACGTAGCCGAGTTGTTCCTGCCGGGCGCGGTTGTTGTTCATCAGCGCCATGAGCTGCTCGAACCACGCGGCCGAAGGGAAGGGGATGGCCGCCGTGGCCGGCAGGCTGTTCGCGTTGGTGCCCGACATCGCCGTGCTGCCCATCAGGCCGCGGCCTTCCACGGCAGGTGCCGTGGAATGGTGCAACGCGCGGTACGGTCGAAACCGGCACAGGCGCAACGCTGCAGGTACTCGTCGATGAACATGGTCCACAGATGCTGCAGGCCTTCCATGCCCTCGTCGATCTTCTTCAGGCTGCCTGCCAGCAGCACGGCCACCGGCTCGATGAGCGCGGGCTCGGTGAAGGCCGAGAGGATGACCTGTTCGCCGACATCGCAGAAGCGGTGCATCTCTTCGATCGCGGCCTCGCGGTTCTTGTGGTGCTCCAGGTAGGACTTCAGCTCCAGCACGCCGTAGGACACGTGCCGGGCCTCGTCCTGCAGGCAGCGGCGGAAGATCTCCTTGTCGACCTGGGTCTTGGCGATCATCTCGCCGGAGCGGAATACCGACAGCACCAGGCCCTCGCCCAGCACGTTCAGCAGGAAGGTGCCCATGGTATGGCTGGGTGCTTCCAGGATGGCCTGCAGGGCCCATTCGAAACCCGGGGCGGCATGCAGCAGCCCACCGCCGGCGATGGCGCGCTTGCGGAACACTTCCTGGTGCCTGGCCTCGTCCATGATCTGGGTGGCGAGGAAGCTCTTCACTTCCAGGAAGTCCTGCGGGGTGCGATACAGCCACTTGGCCGGGAAGTCGCCGGCGACGAATTCCACCTCGGTCAGGAAAGTGCACAGCTGGCAGGTGGCCTTCTCGAGATCCTCGGGCAGCTTTTCCAACTGGTCCCAGGCGATATCCCGGGTGGCGTTCCATTGCCGGGCCTTGGCTTCCTCGAACAGGGTCATCACGTTGTCGGCCCACAATTCGTTGCGGTCACGCACGGTGTAGCTCTCGACCACCGGCATCTTGTCGCGGTAGGGCTCGCGTACCGAGCCGCGCGGGGCGAAGTTCTGCCACTCGGCATACTCGGGGATTTTGCCGTAACCACGAATCTTGTTGATGTCGGTGTAGGTCATCCCGCGCGAGGAGGGTTTGGCGCGTCGGCCCCAGTTGGCCTGGTCGGTGTTCAGCCAGTGCAGCGACAGGCGGCCGCGCTGCAGGTTCTCGATGTTGCCGGCCATGACCTCGGCCCAGGACTTGTAGTGATCGCGAAAGGCGCTTTCGTAGGCGGCCAGTTCCGCCTCGCCCAGCGCGTGTTCACTCGGCAGCGGCGCGGTTTCGTGAATGCGTACGGCGTCGGTCATCGGTCTCTCCCCGTGCCACCCCGGGCACAATGTTGTTGTTCTGGATTGGCAGCCTAGTCCCGTATTGATAAACTCGTCAATAATGCGGAGCAGCAAAAAATGAATGAGATCAGCTCAGCGGTGAGCAGGCCCAGGGCGCGGCGGCTGTCGCCGCAGGCGCGGCGTGCCCAGTTGCTGGCGTGTGCGGTCAGGGTGCTGGCCCGGGAGGGTATCGCCGGCGGTGGTCACAGCCAGGTGGCCGCCGAGGCGGGCGTGTCAGTGCCCACGGTGTTCGTGTACTTCCCGACCCGCGAGGCACTCACCGAGGCGGTGCTTGCCGAGGTGGGCCGCTTCATCCTTGCCGATGTCCTTGAACCGATGGCCCGGCAGGCGGGGCCGGCACCGGCGGTGATGGTGGAAATCGCCATGGCATTCGCCGATGCCATCGAGTCGCACCCGGATTACGCCCGCGTCTGGCTCAACTGGAGTACGGCCTTCCATGCTCGGCACTGGCCGATGTATGCCCGGTTCCAGGACGAGGTGGTTGCGCTGATTGCCGCGGTGGTGGCGCGTGGCAAGGCGAGCGGTGAGATGGATCCGGCGCTGGACACCACCGATGCCGCCCAGTTGCTGGTGGGCTCGGGCCACATGCTGGCGCAGATGAAATTCACCGGTCAGCCACGCGAGCGGATCAGCCGTTTCGTGCAATCGCTGGTGGCCGGGTACCTGGCGCCGACCCGCGGCCCGCGCGGCACCTGAGCGACGCCGCCGGGTCTGTGGCCCGAACCGCCCGGGCCGGTCAGCGGCTGCCGGCCCGGGCGCGACCCCGGCGGGTGTCAGTCGGTGCGCGAGGTCACTTCAACCAGGTGGTAACCGAACTGGGTTTTCACCGGACCCTGCACCTGGCCCACCGGCGCGCTGAACACCACTTCGTCGAATTCCTTGACCATCATGCCGGGGCCGAAGCTGCCGAGTTCCCCGCCCTGTTTGCCGGATGGGCAGGTGGAGTGCTCGGAGGCCAGGCGGGCGAAATCCCCACCGCCTTCGATTTCCGTCTTCAGGGCATTGCAGGCCTCCTCGGTGCTGACGAGGATGTGGCGGGCGCTGGCTGTCGGCATGGGTGTCTCCCGGAGTAGTGGTTGGCCGTCGTGCGCAATGCCGACGGGGTTGTTTCCGGCGGCCATCATAGCAACGCGCCGCGCCGCGGGCGACCGCGCCGGACCGGCCGGATCAGCGCCGGTTCACCGGCCAGCGCAACGCGACGCCGATACCGATCACGGCGGCCAGCGCCGAGGCGGCGAGGATGGCGGCTTTCGCCAGCTCCAGGCGTTCACCATCGCCGAAGGCCAGGTTGCCGATGAACAGCGACATGGTGAAGCCGATCCCCGACACGCAGCCAATGAGCAGCATGTCCGTCCAGCGCATGTCCTCGGGCAGCTGCACCCAGCCGGCGCGGTTGGCAAGCCAGGTCAGCGTCAGCATGCCAAGCGGCTTGCCGATCACAAGGCCCGTGAGAATCCCCAGGATGATCGGCACGGCGCCGGCCGCCTCCAGCGACAGGCCGCGGATATCCACCCCGGCATTCATCAGCGCGAACAGCGGCAGGATGATGAAGGCCACCCAGGGATGCAGGGCATCCTCGATACGCATTGCCGGTGACACCGACTCCCGGGATACCAGGCGGATGCGCTCCAGGTCGTCCAGCAGGTCCTCTTCCTTCGCGTCACTCGCGAGCTTGTCCTTGATGGTGGTGATCGTGGAGGCGGCGATGCTCATGAAGCCCTTGCCGTCGAGCCATGCCCAGGCGGGCGTCATCACGCCCAGCAGCACACCGGCGACCGTGGGATGCACGCCCCCGTCCAGGGCACCGAACCAGATCAGCACGCCGGGGATGATGAACAGCCAGGGGCTGCGTACGCCGACCCGCTGCATGCCGAAGACCATCGCCACACCGCCGAGGGCGATCAGCAGCCCGCCGGCATTGAAGTTCTCGGAGTACACCAGGGCGATGACCGCGATGGCAGCGATGTCATCGATGATCGCGATGGCAAGCAGGATGATGCGCGTGGTGGCGTTGACCCGGTCGCCGAGCACGGTGAGCACGCCGACGGCGAAGGCGATGTCGGTGGCCATCGGAATACCCCAGCCCTGTTCACCCACCCGGCCGGCATTGAAGCCGAGGTAGATCGCGGCCGGTACCAGCACTCCGCCAAGGGCCGCCACCAGCGGAAGCAGGGCGCGGCGTCGGTCCGCGAGCACGCCGCGATACATCTCCAGCCGGATTTCCAGCCCGACAACGAAAAAGAACACCACCATGAGGATGTCGTTGACGACGAAATGCAGGTCGGTGTTGAATGAAGCGGGACCGAGCTGCACACCCAGCGGCAGGTGCAGCAGCGCCTGGTAGCTTTCGTGCCAGGGCGAGTTGGCCCAGCCGATGGCGATCAGCGCGGCGGCCAGCAGCACGATGCCGCTGGCGGATTCCACGTGCAGGAAGCGCTCCAGGGCGCCCAGCATCCGCGCGCCGGCCTGTTGCGCGCGCCTGGATACCTCTGGCGGGTGCTGCGGTAATTCACGGGCCATGCCGGCAGGCTAACCCGACGCGGCCGTCAAGGCCACCGCCCTGCGGCAAGCCGCCCACACCCCAGCGGAGGTCATCATGGCAGTTGAACCCGTCCAGGCGCAGGATTTCGACCCGGCCCGCATCAGTGGCTGGCACGCACATGTGTACTACCGCGATGCCGCCGAGCGCGCCGTTGCCGCCCGCATCCGCGAGCAGGCCGAGGCAAGATTCCAGGTGCAGATGGGCCGCTGGCGGGACGAGCCGGTTGGCCCGCACCCGCTGCCGATGTACCAGATGGCCTTCGACCACGCCCTGCTGCCGGCGATCCTGCCCTGGCTGATGTCCGTGCGGGGGCCGCTGAC
>CAYGQN010000288.1:0-1350 GCA_964351795.1 uncultured Gammaproteobacteria bacterium | reverse complement strand
TGACCATCCTGGTGCATGCGCGCACACATGTCAGCGATTACATGGACCATACCTGCGGCGCGACCTGGCTTGGCCAGTCCCTGGCCCTGAACCTGGACTTCTTCGACGAGACCGGCAAGAGCGCGTGAGCCGCCGCGCGTCATTGCGATGATGCCGCCCGCGGCGCACGCTCAACGCCCGCGATGTGCCTGCAAAGGGTGCGCGGCCGCGTTCCGCGGGCGTGCGGCCTGACCCGCCCCGCGCGCTTACAGCGCTCAGCTGTGCTCGGGGCGCTGCCCGGCGTCCGGATCCCATTCGATGAGATTCACGAGCACGCCATCCGGATCGGCGCAGGTCATCTCGCGCTGCTTGACCCGGCCCTGGTGCTCCAGCGGGATGGGCGGGCATACCACGCGATAGCCACCGGCCTGCAGCCGACGCATGAGTTCGTCGAGGTCCGAGCAGTAGTACACCAGGCAGGCCTCGCCGATGTTGGCGCCGGCATCGGGTTTGTCGACGCTGGCCGGTGCGGGCTGAGTGAGCTCGAACAGGCCCACCATGCCAACGCCGCTGTCGCCGGACTGCAGGATGCGGGCCCGGCACTGCGTGCCGGCCGGGCGGCCGAGCAGGCGTTCCAGGCTCCGGCCCGCCAGCTCGCCCTCCCAGTACACGCTGGCCAGGCCGAGCACATCGCGGTAGAACTGCGTGCTGCGTTCGAGGTCGGACACGAACAGCGCCGTGCGGATCATGGGGCTGATTTTCATGACTGTGCTTCCAGTGGGTTGCGCTGCCGGTGTTGCGGACGCGGCGCGCCGCCGGGCAGTGCTCTGCCAATCACAGGGGCGCTGCAATGCGCCCGTCAACGTCGTTGCCGGCATGGACGGCGCGGGCCATGCCCTGCCTCGCCGCCGCCCCGGCCCGCGCCAAGCCTACACCGTGGCGCAGCCGCATGTGCAGCCGCGGGCGGCCGGCTTGCGGGTCGACGGGCGGGCGCCTACCCTGCAAGCGAACATTCCCGGGGGAGCAAGTCGCCATGATCGTCGAGCAGGTCTGGACCGGTAACGCCTACCGCAATTTCAACTACCTCATCGCCTGTCCGGAAACGGGCGAGGCGATGGCCATCGATCCGCTGGACCACGAGAAATGCCTCGCGCTGGCCAAAGCCCGGGGCTGGACAATCACCCAGGTGCTGAACACGCACGAGCACTTCGACCACATCGGCGGCAACGAGCAGGTTGTCGCCGCCACCGGGGCCCGCGTGCTTGCGCACGCCAATGCCGCGGCGACGATACCGGGCCTGGACTGCGGCCTGCAGGCCGGTGACATCATCCGCGTGGGCCGCAGCGTCGAGCTGGAGGCCCTGGACACCCC
>CAYGQN010000287.1:0-5893 GCA_964351795.1 uncultured Gammaproteobacteria bacterium | reverse complement strand
CAGCGCCTGGACGAGTTGCTGGTGCTGGCAAACAGCCAGGACAGCAATGGCGAGTACCTGTACGCCGGCTACCAGAGCGATGCGCAGCCGTTCTCCCGTGATGCCTCCGGGCAGGTGGTCTACAACGGTGACCAGGGCCGGCGATTCCTGCAGATCGGTCCCGGCCGGCAGGTGGCCGATCGGGATACCGGCGACGGCATCTTCATGGCGGTGCGCAATGGCAACGGCACTTTCGTCACCGAACCCGATGCCGGCAACACGGGCAGCGGTGTTGTCGACCCCGGGGCGGTCGTGGATTCCGCAGCCTACCAGCCACAGGATTTCCGCATCGTGTTCACTGCCGCGGACAGCTACGACATCGTCAACGACACCACCGGCACCACCATTGCCAGCGGCCAGGCCTATGAAGCCGGCGCGGGGATCACCTTCAACGGTATCCAGACCAGCATCACCGGTGCACCGGCAGCTGGCGATGAGTTCGACGTCGGCCCGTCCGGGAACCAGTCCGCCTTCACCGCCGTGAGCCGCCTGGCACAGGCGCTGGAAACCGACATCCTCACCGACCAGGACGCGGCGGCCTTCCGCCACGTGATGAACCGGACCCTCACCGACATCGACCTGGTGCTCGAGGGCGTGCTCGAGGTGCGCACCGATATCGGTGCCCGGCTGAACGCCCTGGATGCCCAGGAGCAGATCAACGCCGACGCGATATTCCAGCTGACCTCGGTGCGATCAGACCTGCAGGACGTTGACCTGGTGGAGGCCGTGATCGAGCTGAATCTCGCCGCGACATCCCTGGAGGCGGCGCAGCAGGCATTCGCGCGCACCCAGAATCTGACGCTGTTCAACTTCCTGTAATCCCGGGGTTTCCAGGGCGACTCGCGATGCCCGCCGCCGCCCGGCAAAGACGGAACCCGGTCACATTCAGAGCCTAAAGCTTCGCCGGAACAGAGCCGATACAACTCACCGGAGGCGGTGAATACCCGCGCGACGGGTATATCCGCCAGAGCAAACCGGGCCGGGCGCAAGGCGCTTGCGGCCCCATGAATCAGGAGCATCAAAATGGCTCAGGTAATCAATACCAACGTCATGTCGCTGAATGCCCAGCGCAACCTCAATACCTCGCAGGCGGATCTTGCCGTCTCCGTGCAGCGCCTGTCCTCCGGCCTGCGCATCAACAGCGCCAAGGACGACGCGGCGGGCCTGGCCATTGCCACCCGCATGAGCACCCAGATCGGTGGCCTGAACCAGGCCATGCGCAACGCCAATGACGGCATTTCCCTGGCGCAGACGGCCGAGGGTGCGCTGGACGAGGTGATCAACAACCTGCAGCGCATCCGGACCCTGGCCGTGCAGTCGCGCAACGCCACCAACAGCGCTTCGGACCGCGCGGCCCTGGACGCCGAGGTCCAGTTGCGTATCGCCGAGCTCGACCGCGTGGCACAGCAGACCCAGTTCAACGGCCTCAACCTGCTGGACGGCACTTTCAATTCGCAGGTCTTCCAGGTCGGTGCCAACCAGGGCCAGACCATCACCATCGACTCCATCGCCGCGGCAACGGCCCAGTCGCTGGGTCTGAACGGTGGCAACCTGACCCGCTTCCAGCACACCGGTACCGCGGTCACGGGTGACCTGAGCTCCGGCGATGTGACGCTCAATGGCGTGGACCTTGGTTCCGTGACCGGCGATGCCGCGCAGATTGCCACGGCCATCAATGCGCTGGACAGTCGCTTCGGCGCCACCGCCACGAACGCCCAGACGACCATTGCCTTCACCGACGCGGTGGGCACGGCCGCAGCCGCGGCCACGCCCACCGACTCGGCCGCCTCCGGTGCTTTCACCGCGGCGGATGCCAGTGCAGGCGGCGAAGTATTCACCTTCGCCATCGACGGCAACACGGTGTTCACGGAGACCGCGGCGGATGCCAGCGCCGATGTGACCGCCGCCGAGCTCGATACGGCCCTGACCACCTTCCTCGGTACTGCAGCCGGTGCCGGGTACAGCCTTCTGTCGGGTTCCTTCGCCACCGGCGATGCCGTGATTCGCAAGGCCGACGGCACCGATATGGACATCACGCTGACTTCGAACTTCGGCACGGCGGCCGGCTCTTTCGCCGGCGGCATCGTCGCTTCGCACACCGGTGGTACGCCGGCGGTGGCCGGCGTTGCGCCGGATATCACCCTGGCCCTGAACGGCAGCGCGCTGGATCTCACCGCGGCCGGCACCGATGGTACCGTCACCGGCACCGAAGTGGCCGCGCTCATCAACGGTGTGTCCGGCTTCACCGCCAGCTTCTCGGGCGGCAACCTGAGCATTGCCACGGACGATGGCAGCAACTTCTCCCTGACCCAGGGTGGTGCCGACGCCGGCGTGGTTGCCGGCTCTGAAGGCCTGACCGACAACAGTGGCGGCGCCCAGACCTACACCTTCCGTGGCTCGGTCAGCATCAACTCCAGCGTCGACGTGGCCATTGCCGGTGCGAACCCTTCCGCGGCGGGTCTGACGGCCGCTGCCAATGGCACCCAGACGACCGAGACGTTCACGGCCATCAACGTGCTGACCGCGGCCTCCTCGGACACGGTGCTGGAGGTCATCGACAACGCCTTGACCACGGTGAACAGCTCGCGCGCCAACCTCGGTGCCGTGCAGAACCGCTTCGAGTCGGTGGTGGCCAACCTGGCAACGACCTCGGAGAACCTGACTGCTTCGCGCAGCCGGATCGAGGACGCCGATTTCGCGGCCGAGACGGCCCGCCTGACCCGTGCGCAGATCCTGCAGCAGGCCGGCGTGTCGATGGTGGCCCAGGCCAACTCGATTCCGCAGTCGGTACTGGCCCTGCTCGGAGGTTAATCCGCAGGTAACAACACCCGGGGCCGGTCGCAGTGACCGGCCCCGGTAACCTGCAGCAGCAGGGGGTCGCGACAGAGAAGCTCAGGAGCGCGCCATGAACAGTAACTTGACGATAAACAATCTGAAACCGCCAACCACGTCCTCGACCACGCCCGTGAACGGGCCGGCACGGGTACAGAACCGGCCGGAAGCGGCAGAGGCCAGGCAGGCGGCGCAGCAGCAGCAGCCTGCCAGCGAGCAACAGCCCGTCGACCCGCGCGAGCTGCAGGAAGCGGTTTCCAAGCTCAACGAGCATGCACAAAGCCTGCAGCGCTCGCTTGAATTCGGGATCGACGATGACAGTGGTCGCAGCATCATCACGGTCATCGACAGCGAGACCCGGGAAGTCATCCGGCAGATACCATCGGAGATTACGCTGTCCATCGCCAAGCGGCTGCACGCGTTTTCCGATGAAACCGGGGTACTCATGTCCGAGACCGCATGACGCCAGCTTGTGGCCGTCATTGCCAGTTGGATTGCGGGCCCGGTTCTGACCGGGCGAAAGCGTTTGTGAAGAGGGTGCGTCAATGATCACCTCGGCCGGTATCGGGTCAGGCCTGGATATCAATTCCATCATCACGCAGCTGATGGAGGTCGAGCGCGAGCCGCTGCAGCGCCTGGATGTCCAGAAGCAGAGCGTGGAGGCGCAGCTGAGCGCCTTCGGCCAGATCCGCGGCGCTGTCGATACCTTCCAGTCGCGCATGTCGGCGCTGCAGGATATCCGGCGCTTCACCACGCTCGCGCCGCGCCTGAGCGACCCAGACGTACTGACGGCGACCACCGACGAGACCGCCGGTCGTGGCACCTTCCGCCTCGACGTCCTGCGGCTCGCGGACAACCATCGCCTGGCCTCCGCAACGACGCTCGCCAGCCGCGACGACATCATTGGCACCGAGGGTGACACGATGACGCTGACGGTCGGGGAGAACAGCTTCGACGTCGACATCGGTGGCAAGTCACTGGACGAGGTTCGCAGCGCGATCAACGATGCCCCCGACAACGCCGGGTTGACCGCATCGCTGATCCAGGACGACCAGGGTGTACGCCTGATGCTGGTTGCTGACGAACCAGGCAGTGACAACGCGGTGAGCCTGGCCTACTCGGGCGCGGATCCCTTCGCCTTCAACACACTGAACGATGATCGCGACGAGTCCGGCAGTTTCACCGTCGCGGATCTCGACGCGGCGGTGACGCTGGAGGGCGAGTTCACGGTCACCACCTCCTCCAACACGGTGGAGGATCTGATCGAGGGCGTGACTCTCAACCTGAAAGAGCCGGGCACGACGACGGTTTCCCTGAGCCGGGACCTGGCCAATGCCACTGCCCAGATCCAGGGCTTCGTCGATGCCTACAATGATTTGCAGGGCACGATTACCGCGGTGAAGGATGCCTCAACGCGGGCCGACGCCACGCCCCTGGCGGCGCTCGGCAATCAGCTCGCCGGGGTGCTCGATGAGGCTGCCGGCAGCGGCCAGTTCCGGTTCCTGTCGGAACTGGGAATCGGCCTGCAGGTCGATGGCACGCTGGCCCTGGATGAACGCTTTCTCGGCAGGGCCCTGGAGACTGACTTCGAGGGCGTCGCCCGCATGTTCACCGATGCGAACCAGGGCGTATCGGCCCGCTTCGAGAACTTCGCGCGATCGCTGGTCGCGCCCGGTGGGCTGATGGATGCGCGCACCGCCAGCCTGAATTCCGAGCTGCGGAACCTGGATCGGCGGATAGAAAGCGTGGAATTCCGGCTTGTGCGTACCGAGGAGAACCTGCGCCGCCAGTTCGGCGCGCTCGATGCGCTCATCGCCCAGTTGCAGCAGACCAGCGCCTTTTTGACGCAGCAGTTCGAGACGCTTCCGAACAGCAACAGCCGTGGCTGAGCCACGTGACCAACACACGTTGCGGCGGCTTTGACCGCCGCGACCCGAAACCGACGAGGATCAATGATGAATGCGCAGACCAGGGCAGCCAAAGTCAACCAGTACGCCAGCGTCGGGCTCCAGACCAAGGTCTCGGCCGCGACCCCGCACAAGCTCGTGGAGATGCTGCTAGAAGGGGCACTGACGCACATGCTTGCCGCGCGCCATCACCTGGAGCGTGGCAACGTCGCCGAGAAGGGGCGGCAGATCTCCCTGGCCATTGCCATCGTCGAAGGGCTGCGCGGCAGCCTGGATCGCGAGCGCGGCGGAGAAGTGGCCGCGAGCCTCGACAGCCTTTACGAGTACATCATCCGCAGCCTGCTGCAGGCCAACCTGCACAACGACACCGCCCGTTTGCTCGAGGTGCACGGCCTGCTCGACGAGGTGCGTGTCGGTTGGGCCGGGATCGGCGAGCAGCAGCAGGCGACGCCGCGGCCGCCTGCCGTGGAAGAGCAGCAGAAGCGGGCGAACCGCTCCGCGTTGCCGATGATGGAAGCCGACGATGCCGACAGTGCACCCGTGCTCGGCCATGTCACGGCCTGAACGCCCGCGCATGGCAACGATGGCGCAGGCGGACGTTCTTGCGGCGGCGCCCGGTGCCGATGCCCTGCCGGCGGAACTGCCGGTGGATCATGGCTTCTTCAAGCACCTGCTGGCTGTCAGCGCGCAGATGACCGCGGCGGTGGCCGAGGCGGACTGGCTGCGAGTGAAGTCCCTGCACACCGAGCGCGAGGCCCTGATCAGCCATTGGCGCGAGCATGCCCCGGTGAGTGGCACGGAAGCCGCCGATGATCACCTGGCGGCCGAACTGCTCAGCCACAACCGCGAACTCCTGGCGACCGTCGCGCGCCTGCGGGATGAAGTCGGCGAGCAGCTGCGCAGCCTCGGTCGGGGCGCCCGTGCCTGCAACGCCTACGCCGACAACCGCGACGGAAGCCAGCACTGGCGTTGATCCACGGCCCCGGTGCGCCAGTGCACCGGGACGCCTGAAGCCTGCCCCGCAGCCGCTATTTCACCCCGCCGCCGCGGCCGCCATCCTGCTGCCGCTTGACTTTCACGGCCCCGGCACTATATTTGCTGGCACTACTCATACG
>CAYGQN010000286.1:0-5901 GCA_964351795.1 uncultured Gammaproteobacteria bacterium | reverse complement strand
ATGGTCACCGAAAACATGTTCGGCGACATCCTCTCTGACCTCGCCGCCGGCATCGTCGGCGGCGGTACGGCCGGGACGGATTTCGTCAACACGGCAGGGATCCTCGGCGTTCACCGCTCCACAGTTCTCGGTGGTGGAACCGATGACCGGGTGGATGCCCGGCAGCGGGTTGCCGTCGACATCGGTAAGGGCAACCCATTCACCCATGCCGAAGCGCGACTGCAGGACGGCCGGCGTGCCATTGCTGCCCGAGTTCCAGTTGATGGTCACATCACCGGTGTAGCCGGCACGAGCCAGCACGAAGGTCTGACCACCGCCCGCGTAGTCACCCGGAGTCTTGAACACCATCTTGTAGATGGAGCCGGAGCGATCTTCATCGATGAAGTAGATGACTTCATTGAAGTGCTTGACGCTGAAATTGATGCCCTCGTGCGAGACGTTGGCAACCGGCAGCGTGCTCCAGTCGGCACCGGCAGCGCAGTCACCTTCCACCAGCGCGCTGGCGGTCGGATCGGCAGGGGTCGCCATCGGGTCACAGACTTCAACGACGCGGCCCAGGCCGGACCACTCCTCGGCCAGCCATAGCGTGCCGTTCGGCGTCCAGCGCGACGGGTCGAATGCACCGAAGTCGTTGTCCCACTGGTCATCCTGGTTGCCGCGGATACCGTCCGCACCGGCACCGGCCTGGTCGCCGGCGAAGATCAGCGTGGAGGTGTCGTTCAGCATGTCATAGCGGGTCGTACCGGCGCCCACCGGCGTCTCGTGCGGAATGAACAGGTACCGCCCGTCGTTGTTGAACGCCAGCATGTCGAACATGCTCGACGAAGAGCCGGCGTTGACGCGCTGCACGGACTGGCCCGGAGTCGTCTCGGCCTCTTCCATGTTCATCAGGTTGCGCGACATGACGCCGGCCGGCGCAATCCACGGTACGTTGAGTTCGTCAACGGCGTTCGGCGCCTCGACCGGCTCGGACTTGGTGAGCGGGACGAAGTACGTGGCCGTGCCGGCGAATGCCAACTGCGAGGCCGCCATGGCGACGGCAACGCTAAGGGCACGCTTGGTGAATGAATGCATAAATCCCTCCTCAAGGACTTGAACTGCAAGGTCTGGTAACACGCTGAACGCGTGGTTGTGGCCTGCAGCGACCACCCGGCCACTGCAGCCGGGGAGGATTCTCTAGGTCCAATGTGTCAGAGGGTTAACGTGGACATTGCATGTGTATGACTTTTGTTACATGCACTCCCGATGCATTACGTTGCGTGATGCCTTGTGGCCTCAGTTGGTCGCCGTCCGGCCTCGGGCGACGTTGGTGGGCAGGGCACCGTTACCCCAGTCCAGGCGGATGTCCCATTCCACGAACCGATCCGCGGGCAGCGTGGGCGCGGTTTCATTGTCGATGAACCGGTAGACATTGTCCGGCGGTGTCACCGTGGCATCGCGGCCGAAGATGTAGTCCTGGTCCTCGACGATGACCCGGTAGGCCTTGTTCAGTTCCAGCGCCCGCGCCACCGACGGCGTGATGAGTTCATACACATCGGCAGCATCGGCAATCGCCTGGTGATCAACACTGCCGTCCTGGCTGAACCAGCGGGCCTGCATCTCCGGGTTGCTGCGGAACTCGCCGCCGCCCCCGACGCGCTCGAGATAGGTGGCGATCTCGCCCTTCAGCTCGCCCATCGAAGGCGCATCGGGCATCCCCTTGAGGTTGATGTACCCCCAGCCGGCGGCGCCGTCGACCTTGCGCGGGAAGCTGAAGGTCTTGTCGATGGTGGCTCCGATGCTGGCGTGACAGCCCATGCAGAACAGGTTTTCCTCGTAGGTGGCAGTGCGCAGCTCGCCGTTGCGAGCCTCGATGAAGCCCTGGATGGACCAGCCGAACTCGTTGTCGAGGCCGTAGTCACCCAGCAGCGGGTACTTGGGCAGGCGGCCGGCCTCCTTGGCCATGTTCTCCAGGTCGTAGGCCCGGTGGTAGGACATCTTGATGTTGGCCCGCCATTTGCGCATGTAGCGCACTTCCTTCATGCGCCGGGAGACCGTGATTTCACCCTCGGGGCCGACGCCGACGTAGCGCACCGTGTGCAGGAACTCCGTGCCCTCGGGATACATGTAGGTGGTCCCGTAGGCATCCGCGGCAGCGCCGACGAAGCGGTCGGTGCGATTGATCCGCTCGATGATCCCGAGTTCACCGTCGGCGTCCAGGTCCGCGCCGATGCGCCGCTCGTCCACGGGCAGCGTCGTGATGCTGTCGAGTTCCTTGACGAGGGCCTCGACGATCGCGAGATTGGCCTTGTAGATGTCACGCGATGCCTTGCCGTCGGCATCACTGCGGAAGGCCTCGGGCAGGCGGATCATCACGTCGTCCGTGGAGCCGTTGGTCGGCCAGAAGGTGCTCGGGAAGGGCTTGTAGTTGAAGGCCACCCAGCCACTGCCATCGCGGGCGAAGCCCTCCTCGTCGAAAGCTCCGGCGCCCAGGTGCAGGTCGGCAAGATCCGGGATCCAGCCATCGAAACCGGCTGCGCGCAGCTGCGGTGCCAGGGCACTGTAGTTGTCGTCGTCGATCCAGTCCCGGATCTCGGCATCACTGATGGCCGCGACCCGCTCGGAGCGGTCCTCGAACAGGTTTTCCCAGTGGTTGGTCATGCCGACGTCGCTGAAGGCGTAGGCCAGCTGCAGGCCGCCGTCGTTCATGGTGTTCTCGCGCCGGGGCCGGGCATTCTGATGGCACACGTAGCACGGATTGTACTGCCCGTTGGTCTTGGTGTAGCACTGCGGCGGGATGGGCGCCTCGGCATTGAACGTGGCGTGCACCGGGTGCACATCCGGCAGCGCGCTGAGGACCGGGCCGTTGTCGCGTCGCAGTGCCTCCAGTACCTCCTCGTAGAGGGCGCGATCCTGCGTGGCAACGGCGTCACGCACTTCATACAGCGCGGCAGCGCCGGCACCGAGGACAAGCACCAGGGTCAGAACGGGCAGTCGGCAGGCAGGTCTCGACATGGCAGCAACGGGCTCCCCAACAGGCATGGTCAGCGAATGATGACCGGTCAGGCTAGTGCCGCTTTGTTACGGCTTGATTGAACCGGTCCCGCCTTGCCCGGGCAGCAGCCGCCGGCCGGCCAGCAGGCCCAGCACCGGCCCGGGCAGCAGTGCCAGCATCAGCCAGTCCAGCGGCACCACGGCCGCCAGCCAGGTCAGCACCTGGATACTGACCGCGGTGATCAGGAAGCCGATGCTGTTGACGATGGTCAGTGCCGTCCCCACGTACTCGCGCGGCGCGGTATTGGCCGTGAGGGTTGAGAACTGGGGCGAATCCCCGGACACGGTGATGCCCCACACCAGCATGCAGGCGAAGAACACCGGCGCCGGCGCGGCCAGGAACAGCGGCGACAACAGGCAGGCCGCGCCCGACATCGCCAGTTGCACAAGCGCCACCGGGGCGCTGCCCGTGCGCCGCGACACCAGGCCGCCGCCGATGCAGCCCAGCGCGCCCGCGCCCAGCACGGCGAAGGACCATAGCGACACGTTCAGGTCGGCCACACCGGCGCGCGCCGCCCAGGCGGCAATGAGGATGGGCGTGAACACCCACATGGAATACAGCTCCCACATGTGCCCGAAGTAGCCGAAGGCCGCCGCCCGCAGCCCGGGCGAACGGAACACGCGGGGAATGGCGTGGATGTCGAACGGTGCCCGGCCCGGCAGGTGCGGGCCGGCCGGCACCAGCAGGCGGATCGCCAGCCCGCCGGCTGCGGCCAGCACCGAGACCACCGCCAGCACGCCGGCCCAGGGCAGGTCCGCGTTCACCCCCTGCAGCAGGTGCGGGAACGCCGTGCCCACCACCAGCGCCCCGACCAGGTAGCCGATGGCGCGGCCCAGCCCGTCGGCGTACCAGGACGCGGCGATCTTCATGCCCACCGGATAGATGCCGGCCAGGAAGAAGCCGGTGATGAAACGCAGCGCCAGCAGCGACCACAGGCCCTCCGCGATGACGATGATGGCCGCATTGGCGGCGGCGGCGAGCAGCGCGCAGACGAAGAACACCGACGGCGGCGACCAGCGATCCGATACGCTGGCGATGGCAAAGCACAGGGTGCCGGCCACGAAGCCAAGCTGCACGGCCGCATTGAGCGCGCCGAGGGCGCTGTCCGGAAGCGCCCAGGCCAGCTGCAACTCCCCCAGCACGGCATTGCCGGCAAACCACAGCGACGTGGCCGCGAACTGCGAGGCGATGATCACCGGCAGGATCCAGGGCGGCCGCCCGCCGGCTGTCGCCGAAGCGGCTTCCGCGCGCGGCGTGTTCAGCCGTCCACCCGCCGGTGGGCCCCTTGGGGCGTGACGCGGTGCAAAAAGGCCTGGGGGCGAAGCATCCGGGGGCTCATGGGTTGTTCTCGTGGCGGGCCATAAGGCAGGCGCGACGATAGTGGCGCGGATTGGCGGTGTCAAAAGCCGTCTACGGGAGCACGGGCATACAGGATAGCCGCTGGTGTGGTTTACTCGCGCCTCGAACCACACTCCGAGGATAAAACGATGAGCGCATACATGGTCGTCCACGTGAACGTGAAGGATGCAGACAAGGTGCAGGAATACAGCGGCGCCGCCGGCCCGCTGGTGGCTGCCCACGGGGGCAGGTTCATCTCGCGCGGGCCCGTTGAAGTGATGTCCGGCGAGCATGCCTACCAGATGCTGGTGATCATCGAGTTCCCGGACAACGCGGCGGCCAAGGCCTTCTACGCATCGCCGGAATACCAGGCCCTGCTGCCGGTACGCGAGGCCGGCCTCGACAGCGTGTTCCTGCTCGGCTCGGACCAACCCTGACGCCCCAGAGTGCCGGCCGTTGCGCATAGCCAATGCCTATGCGCGCCATAGCAAGGCCTCAATTTACTTGGTCGAACAAGCGGACTAGGCTAATCATTGATGCATAAACGGACGACAGGAACACCATGAAAGCGCTGCTCATCGACCCGCAGGCCAGAACCATCGAGGCCGTGGACGTCAACAGCCGGGCGGATATCGTCGCCCTGGTCGGCTACGACAGCATCATCGCGGACCGGGTGGGCCCCGCGGATGATTACCTGTTCTTCGACGAAGACTGCTTCCTGCGTGGCACCGAGGGGCGCTTCCAGATCGACACCATCATCCCGGTGTCCGGCAAGGGCGTGGTGGTCGGCTCCCCCGACGAGGGCGACACCCTGTGCGATGTGATCGCCACCGCCGAGAGCCTTGGCGCCCGCCTGAAATACCTGTAGCCGCCCTGGTCCGGCCAGCCGCCGACACCCACCACCAGGCCAACACCGATACACGCAACAAGGAGAACACTCATGAGCAAGATTGACATCGGCATCAACGAGAAGGATCGCGTCGAGGTCGCGGAGGGCCTGAAGCGCTTGCTCGCGGACTCCTACACCCTGTACCTGCAGACCCACAACTTCCACTGGAACGTGACCGGCCCACGCTTTCGTGACCTGCACCTGATGTTCGAGGAGCACTACACGGAACTGGCCACGGCGGTGGACGACATCGCCGAGCGGATCCGCACCCTGGGTGTAGCCGCTCCGGGCACCTACAAGGCGTTCGCGGCCCTCAGCGCCATCAAGGAGGTCGACGGTGTTCCGCCGGCCGACCAGATGGTCGAACTGCTGACGCAGGCACATGAGCAAGTGGTGAAAACCTGCCGCGAGGTGCTCGGCACCGCGCAGAAGGCCGACGACGAATCATCCGTGGCGCTCATATCCGATCGCATGCGGGTACACGAGAAGACCGCCTGGATGCTGCGCGCCCTGCAATAGGCCCGGGAGAGCCGGCACACGCGGGCGAAGCCGCCGCGGAGGAACACAGCCAGGCGCGGCGGGGGGCCGCCCCGCGCGCCTGCGGGCGCGAGCGCAGCAGGAAGCGAGCACGCGGACGCCG
>CAYGQN010000285.1:1617-5905 GCA_964351795.1 uncultured Gammaproteobacteria bacterium | reverse complement strand
AAAGAGTCTTGATGGACATGGTCGTGTACCTCGGCTTGTGTTACCCGGATCGTGCAGGAACGATGACATGCCGGGCGGATTCGTGTCTAATTGAATGAATTATCCGTTTCGATGACTTTTTGTCATGTCTGAATCGATTCGCCAGCTCCGCCACGTGATCGCCCTGTGCGAACACCGGAATTACCGCCGTGCTGCCGAGGCCCTTCACCTCACGCAGTCGGCCTTGTCGGTGAGCATCAGCCGTCTGGAAGAGGACTATGGCGTTCCGCTGTTCGAGCGGGGGCGTGGAGGCGTGACGCCAACCGAGTTCGGAGAAATCCTGCTTCGCGTGGCCCGCAGCACCACCAGCACCCTTGAGCAGGCAAGACGGGAAGTCGAACTGCTGCGGAACCTTGCCAGCGGCATGGTGGTCGTCGGCTCGGACCCGTGGATGGCGGAACGAATCGTGGCGCCCGCCCTGGCGCGCCTCTTGCGCAAATACCCCCGGCTGCGATTCCGGCTGCGCACACAGGGATGGGACGAACTCCAGCATGACCTGCTTGCACGCAACGTTGATGTGTACGTCGGCTCGCCTTTCGAATCAACCGATGCGGGCATTCGCGCAGAGCATTTCAGCCTGTCTGCGCCGGTCATCATCTGCAGGCATGATCATCCACTGACCCGGCTGCCGATAATGCATATCCGGGACGTCCTGCCATTCCCGTTGCTGGTGCCGAAACTCCCGGGCTGGTACATGAAATGGTTGTCCCGGCAATACAGCGGTAACCGTTCCAGCGAAGAGATTCACGACCTGTTCCTGCAGGCCGAGGACCTGACGGTGATCCGCCGTATCGTTCGCGAAACCGATGCAGTGACGGCCAGCGTCATCAACACCTTCCCCAGTGAGCTTTCATCGCAGGACTTCACGATGCTGGATATCGCGGATCTTGCCAACGTGGCATCTCCGGGCATCATCGCAACCCTTGTCGACCGGCCGATTCCCGCAGCGGCGCAGGGTTTCATCGACGAGGTCCTGGTCGAAATCCAGACGCTGAAGTCGCAGTTGCGTAAAGCCTCAACCGCCCCGCGCTCCGCGGCGCGGTCACGCGCCCGACCGGCAGGCCGGCCGCGCAAAGCGAAGCGGTGACCGGGGCCCCGGGTGTCGGCAGCCGGCGGGCGCACGGGCGAGTCCTGTGATCCGACCCAGGCCTTCAGACAGCCTCTGCGTGCGCGCGCTCAGGCTGTTGCCGCCGCGCCTTGCCGGGCCTGCGCGGCCTGTTCCTCGGCCAGCATTCGGTCCAGCAGGTTCAGCAACTTGTTGGGTCCGGCGTCGGCCTTGATGTCGATGAGGTTGCCGTCGGGGCGTTCGCGCAGGTTGCGGTGCTGGGCCTCGAGGATTGCCTTGTCTTCCAGGAAGGCGACATCGGTCGCCTCCAGCAGGGTGCGCGACAGGCCCGGGACATCGGTCGCCCGGCTCAGGCCCCAGGAGTAGTAGTAGTCCACGTGGTCCGCGTCACGGGGAGTCACGGCCTGGGACGAACAGCTGTCGAGCAGCAGCTGGCCATTGTCCTTGCCGGCCGCGGCCGTACCCGCGCTCCAGACCTGGAAGCGCAGGACGAACGTGCAGGGCAGGGTGACATCGAAGCTGGCCCAGGTGTCGAAGCGCGCATCCGCGTCGAACAGGTGCGCGGCGAACGCCGGCGGCGCCGTTGCCGGCATCCAGAAGGTCGCGTTGACGCCCCGGTCGAGCATCGTGTGCGTGATATCGCATTCCGCCCAGGCCCGGCTGCCGCCAAGCGTGTTCCTGTGCACGAAGGCCACGTGGCTGAGATCCATCAGGTTGGCAATCTCCAGCCGGTAGTCCACATCGATGGACACCTGCGAGGTCAGCAGGTTTCAGTCCGGATGCTCCGGGCCGACGGAGTCGCAGATGAGCCCCGGATCCGCCAGCGCCGGATCCCCCATCCAGATCCAGACCCAGCCGTTTTTCACCTGCACCGGGAAACTGCGAACACGCGCCTTGCGCGGGATCTTCTGCTGGCCCGGGATCTCCAGGACACGACCATCCGGCCCGAAGCGGATCCCGTGGTAACCGCAACGGATCCCGTCGCCTTCCCGGAAACCCATGCTCAGGGGCGCCTGGCGATGGCAGCAGCGATCCTCAAGGGCCACCAGGGCACCGTCGGTCTTGCGGTACAGCAGCACCGCCTCCCCGGCAATGCGTCGTGCGAGCAGTTCCCCGCTGCTCAGGCTTATCTCGTGGTCCCAGCCCGCGCAGTACCAGCAATTGTTCAGAAACATGCAGCGTCTCCCGGCCATGGGGCACGGCTTGACCGTGTCAATCCCGATGCCTGAACATTAGCTGCGGACGCTGTCGGGTTCGCGTCTGAGGGTGCGCCATTCCTTGTCGGACAGCGCAGCCAAGGGGGGGCAATGAGCGCGCAGTTAGTCAACTGGTCCACGGCCGATGCGCCGGCCGGGCAGGCAGTGGCGCGCTGGAATGCGGCACTCGCCAGGCACCTGATGCAGTTCAACGTGCGCAGTGACGAGCGCAGCGGGTTCCACGGCCAGCTGCTGTCGGCGCCGCTGGCGAGCCAGCAGTGCGTGCTTATTGCGGTGGAGAACCGGCAACAGGGCGAGCATCAACTGGCCTCGGCCCGGACCGGCCGGGCCAACGAGGCCTTCCTGCTGGTCCACACCCGCCGCGGGGCATTCCGGGTGCGCAGCGGCGATTCCCGCACCGTCGCGGGCGAGGGAGATTGCGTCCTGCTGTCCGGCACCGAGCCGTTCCGCTTCGAGTCCGCCGCGTTCACAACCTGCCTGGTGGTGCGCTTCGAGCAGGCCTGGCTGCGCAACCGCATCGCGGCGGTGGATGATTGCGTGGGTCGACCCGTGGACGGCAGCAAGGGCTGGGGGGCAACGCTGTCCTCGGCCTTGTGGAACATTGTGCCGAGCGCACCGGGCCGGGATGCGGAGGGCTGCCTGGACCTGGCGTCGCAGCTGGCCGGCCTGCTGGGCCTGGCCGTCACACCGGAGCAGGGCGCCGGCCGGGGCAGGCATCGCGCGCTGCAGGCCCGCATCACCCACGCACTGGCGAAGCGCTTTGACGACAGCACGCTGTCGCCGGGCGCATTCGCCCGGGAACTGGGAATTTCCCGCCGCTACCTGCATGCGCTGTTCGCCGAGCGCGGCACGACCTTCTCGACTGCGCTGTACCGCCTGCGTGTTGAGCACGCCGCGACGCTGCTGGCGGGTGCGAGTGGGGACAGGCTGAGAATTTCAGAGGTGGCCTATGCATGCGGCTTCGCCGATGCCGGGCACTTCTCGCGGCACTTCCGGGCCCGCTTCGGCATGACGCCTTCTGCCTGGCGGCGTTCGAGGCGCGGCCAGTCCGCCGGGGGTTGAAGCGGCGGTCAGGTCAGCATTCCGGGTGGATCCCCTGCGCGCGGGTTCGCACTGACCGAGAGGGACGTTTGCCAGAAACACAGGTACTGGCCTGGTCAGGACGACGCCCCCGGACGCCAGGGCAGGAGCCCTCCTCAGCTCACTCCGGCCGATTCGTGCGGACCGTCCAGTCGTTGTCCAGGCGCTGGCTGAGGTCGATGGGATCGCCGATGCCGACGCTGCCCGGGGCGACCTGGTAGGCCCAGACCTGGAAGTAGGTCAGTTCCGCGCCGCCGAAGATGGTCGAGAAGGCGCCGTCGATGGCGTCCTGGCCGTGGGAGACCCGGATGCGGCCGATGCGCGGGACGTGGAAACGCGGGTCGGTGGTGACCCAGGTGCCGCCCAGCCAGACCTCGGCGTAGGCATGGAAATCCATGTGCTCGGGGGGCGAGGGAAAGCCGATGTCCGGCAGGTGCCCGGTGACGTAGCGCGTCGGCAGGTTGAAGGTGCGGTTCAGTGCGACCGCCAGGTGGGCGAAATCCCGGCATACGCCGTAACCACGCTGCAGCACATCCCATGCCGACAGGTCCGTGCGCCCCGACAGGTAGCGGTACTCGATGTTGTGGTGAATCCAGTGGCTGATCGCCTGCACCCGCGGCCAGCCGTGTTCGACATGGCCGAACTGGCGCCAGGCGAAATCGGTGAGCTTGTCGGAGTCGCAATAGCGGCTGGGCAGGGTATAGCGCAGCAGGGCGGGCGCCAGCGTGGCCACATCCTCCGGCGCGCCCGGAGTGAGGCCGGTGTGCTCCGGCCGCGATGACACCGCCACGATGGCGTCATGGCGGAAGGAGGTCATGCCGGGAGGCAGCGCCACCCGGGTGACGCGGTTACCGTGGCTGTCGTTGAAGACCTCCGGTGCCAGCCC
>CAYGQN010000285.1:0-1607 GCA_964351795.1 uncultured Gammaproteobacteria bacterium | reverse complement strand
TCGCCCAGCGCCAGTGCCTCGGAGAGCACCGCGTGGCCGTTACCCGGCGCCAGCTGCAGGTTGAGCAGCAGCGATGCCGGACCGCTGGCCTGGTAGGTGAGGCTGCAGCCAACGCGGACGGTGATGTCGAGTTCGGCGGATGCGGGCTCGGGGTTCATTGTCCGGCAGTGTCTCATGGACGTCATGGGCCGGGACAGCGGCAACGGCCGCGCCGGGGACTCGGCGTGCCCGCTTCTTGCCGCCACGGGCCTGCGCCCGCCGGCGAGGTGCAGGCGTTACCGTGCTCAGGCCGTCCGCCCTGATCGGCGCCTGAGTGCCCCGCTGCTGAAGGTGGAAACCTGGAGCACATGCGGGGATGACATGGCCCGCAGCAGGGCGCTGTAGTCGAGCCGGAACGCGAGCTGCGTGCCCGGGGCCAATGGGCCGTCATCGGACTCCAGCAGCAGGTGGTCGCTGCTCGCGCCGCTGATGCGAATGCCCGCCGGCGGCACAAGCCCGGCCGGATCCGTGTCCTGGATGCCCAGGGCGAGGATGCTCTGCGTGATCATGCCGCTGTCTGCGCGAACGGCAGCGGTGCCGAAGGCCCCCTGGCCGAGGCGGCCCACCGGCCTTGAGGGTTTGCGTCCGGACTCGATGACTTCGGCCACCAGTTCGATGGCGTCGGTGTGAAGCGCTGCGATGGGCTGGCGATCAAGCGGATCGCAGCCAAGCAGAATGGCTTCGCCGAGCCGCAGGTTGTTGACCCGGCCCTTGTCGGCGCTGCCGAGGGCCCAGGCCAGGTTGGCGGAGTTGCCGCCGGAGACCAGGGCCATGCGCTCGCCGGAATCGGCGTCGATGGCGTCGGCGAGCGCAGACAGTGCGCCCATGTTGCCCGCATCCGGCACCACGCCGCTGCGGCAGGCGAGGTTGGTGCCGATGCCGTGCAGGCGCAGGTGCCGTCGACCACGCGTTGCGGCGGCAATGGCGGGCAGAGCAGCGGGCATGATCCCCTCGCGCAGGTCTCCGAGTTCCACCATGAGCACGATGCCGTGGATCCGGCCGGCGCGTTGCGCGGCCGCGTCAAGGGCGGCAATCAATGCCGGCTCGGTGTTGAGGCTGCGATCGGCGCAGCGCACTGTCTCGTTCACACGCGACAGCATGGGTGAGCGGATCAGCGTCATCGTCGAAGCCACGCCGGCCGCGCGCAGCCGCTGCAGGTTCTCGGTCCGCGAATCTCCCAGGTCGTGAACGCCGGCCTGCAGCAGCACTCTGGCGATCTCCGGTGACCCCAGCGTTGCCTTGGTCACGCTGGTCACGCTGATGCCCTGCTTGCCGAGGGCGAGCGTCAGGGTACGCGCGTTGTGAAAGAGCTTCTCGAGATCGATCACCAATCGCGGCGCGAACATCATGCCGCCGGGCGCAATCGTTCCCGCAATTCCGGAAACGCACGCAGGACCATGTCGCTCAAGCGGGCTGCCGGGCGCAGCAGGGCATCGGTGACCGGCAGGCCGAGGGCCTGCTCGTAGTGCCCGATGGCGGCGTCAAGTGCTGCCGAGGTCATGTTCTCGTGATTGATGCTCAAGCCGATCACGCGGGTGTCGACGAAGGTCTCGATGAGGTGGATCTCG
>CAYGQN010000284.1:0-5905 GCA_964351795.1 uncultured Gammaproteobacteria bacterium | reverse complement strand
TTGGTGCTCAGTGGGACCGGCCGCTGCGCGCGACCAGTGCCAGCACTTCCAGCATGTCTCGCCAGGTGACGATACCCAGCGGCTCGCCGGCATCGTCCACCACCGGCAGGCAGGACACCCGCTCGGTCAGGAACTTCTCGCAGGCACTGCTCACGGACTCACCCGGGCTGGCGGTAACCAGGCGCCGTGACATGATCTGGTGGGCGCGACGATTCAGCGTTGCGACATCGCGCGGCGTCTCCCCGGGCGTACCCAGCCAGGGGCTCAGCTCGCGGGTGAGATCCCGGTCCGAGATGACGCCTGCCAGCCGGCGCTCATCCACCACCAGCAGATGGTGGAAACGAACGTTGTCAAAGATGTCGCGAATCTCGGCAAGGCGGTCATCCATTTCCACGGTCACGAGATCGCGGCTCATGAATTTCTCCACGGCCATGCAATCATCACCCGGGCTTTGCAGGAAAGCGGGCGATTGTCGGGCAGTACCGGCCCGGGCAGAAGTACAAACGCGCCCCGACCTGATCCGGATCAGGCGCCGATGATGGTACCGGCGACGTTGTCCACCACCACCGGGGTATCCAGGTAGCGTACCCGCGGCTCGGCGCCGTAGCGCTCGCGGACCATGGCGAACCAGGCCGCGTCGTAGAAGCCCTCGGCCTGCTCGCGGGATTCCCACAGGTAGATCCCGCCGGCACTCTGTCCGCCCTCGCCGCTGACGTAGTACTTGCGCAGCAGGCCGGGAATGCCCTGGTACCTGGGCGCGGTGGACGCGAACAGGGCCTGGGCCTTGTCGGCCGGCACCGGCTCGGGCAAATCGAACTCCACGAAAACGGTCATCATGCTCATGCGGGATCCCTTCAGGTGTTCACAGGAAGCGCACCCACTCGTCCACCGGCGCGCGCTCGGTGACCAGGGTGTTCTCGACAGCGCTGTTGTCAGGGTAGCCGAGCGACATGCCGCAGACCATGACCTCGTGGTCGGGCATGCCCACGTGCGGGCGGATGATGCGGTGATACTGCGTCAGCGCGAACTGCGGACAGGTGGCCAGGCCCTCGCCGACAGCGGCGAGCATGAGGTTCTGGATGAACATGCCGTAGTCCAGCCAGCTGCCGCGCTGCATGATGTTGTCGATGCTGAACACCAGGCCCACCGGCGCATCGAAGAACATGAAATTGCGCGCGTGCTGGGCGTGCATGCGCGGCTTGTCGCCCTTGGCGATGCCGAGCAGGCCGTACAGGTCCCAGCCCACCTTGCGCCGCCGGTCGATGTAGGGCGAGCGCCACTCGGTGGGATAGTAGTCGTACTCGGGCCGGTGCGTGGCGGCGACCGCTGGATCATCGAAGGCGGCCAGGATGTCGCGACTGATGGCGCCCTTCACCTCGCCGGTAACCACGTACACCCGCCAGGGCTGGGTATTGGTGCCGGAGGGCGCCCGCGCCGCCAGCGCCAGCAGCTCGCGCAGCGTGGCCTCCGGCACCGGATCGGGCAGGAAGGCACGAACGGACTTGCGCGCCCGGATGGCCTCGTCAACGCGCATCGCCCTGCCGCCTGGTGGCTGCCCGGCCGCGGCCATGCCGGCGCTGGTCAGGCGCCGGCGCGCAGCAGGGCGGTGGCCTTCGCGTCCACCTCGCCGGTGTCCGGGTTCAGCGCCACGCCGTAGTCCTCGCGGGCCTTGTCGGCCGATACCAGGCCGTTGAACACGTCGCTGGCCACGCGGGCCGGATCACGATGGCGCGGCTCCCCGTAGCCGCCACCGCCGCTTTCGTAGATTTCGAACACGTCGCCCTTGTCCAGCGAGTAGAAGCTCTCGGCATCCACGTCGATGACTGCATCGGCCTTGCGCAGGTACAGCCGGTGCGGCGGGGCGGCGTGACCACCCTGCAGGCCGAAGGGCGCGGTTTCGGCGTGCACACCGCCACCGAAGTTGGCGGCCTGGATGCCGTCGGCGTCCACCGTCCAGCGGTAGATGGTGCCCATGCCGCCGCGGTACTCGCCGGCACCGGCCGAATCGGGCCAGTACTCGTACTGCAGCACCGTGTAGGGGTTCACCAGTTCGTGCAGTTCCGGGTCGGGGGCGCGCAGGTTGCCGGCGCACACCACGGTGCCGAGGTGGTCCCAGCCGTCCATGCCGGCCGCAGCACCGCCGCCACCCTTGCACATGAAGTGGATGTCGGCGAAGGGCCGGCCGGTGCGCGGGTTCAGGCCCATGGTGGCCGGGGCGCACCAGCGCGCCCAGCAGGCATCGACGCTGTCGGGCACGGCCTGGGCCAGTGCCAGCCAGGCGCACTCGATGATGCCCTGCGCCGCCGAGATGGTGCAGCCGGTGACCGGCGCCGGTTCATTGGCGTTGACGATGGTGCCGGCCGGCGCGTTCACGTGCAGCGCGCGCAGTGCGCCCTCGTTGAAGCGCACGTCATGGCCGATGGAGGTGAACAGCGCCAGGAAGCAGGCCGAGGCCGTGTTCGGCAGGGTACTGTTGACGTAGCCGCGGGCCTGGGGATCGCTGCCGGTGAAGTCGAAGCTGATGTCCTCCTCGTCCACCTTCAGCGTCAGGGCGATGCGGATCATGCGATCCTTGTCGATGCCGTCGTGATCCAGCAGCCGGTCGCCGGAATAACTGCCGTTCGGCACCGCCCGGATGGCGGCGCGCATCTGCCGCTCGGAGGCATCGAGGATCTCCTCGATGGCGGCGCGGATGGTGGCCGGGCCGTACTTGCCGAGCAGCGCCTGCAGCGAGCGTTCGCCAATGGTCACGGCGCCGACCTGGCAGTGCAGATCGCCTTCCACCAGGAACTTCAGGAACACGTTGCCGAGCAGGATGTCCCACACCGCGCGGTTGGCCTTGCCGGCCTGGTAGAGCTTGGCCGGCGGGATGCGCACGCATTCATCGGAGATGTGCAGGGCGCCGGGGTTGTAGCCGGCGACGCCGCCACCGCCCACGTCGGCATGGTGGCCCTTGGCCACCGACCAGAAGCACAGCTCGCCGCCATGGAACACAGGCTTGGCAACGGTGATGTCCGGCGGATGATTGTTGCCGCGGTAGGGATCGTTGAGGATGAACACGTCACCGGGCTCGATGTCGCCCTCGAAGGTCTCGGCGATGGAGCGCAGCGCGTAGGGCATGGCGCCCATCAGCACCGGGATGTAGGCCGTCTGCGCCACCAGGCGGTGCTCGCCGTCGAAAATGGCGGTGACGAAATCCCGCGCCTCGCTGAAGATCGGCGAGCGCGAGGTGCGCAGCATGGTCTGGCCGATTTCCTTGCTGATGGCGTCGAGGCGGTTGCCGATGACCGATACGCGGATCGGGTCGATGCTGTCTTTGACCTTGGCATCCATGGTTCAGGCTCCCTTCAGTTCAGCGATGAGCGCCTTGAGGTCGCGCCCGCGCGGGTACATGAGGTAGTTGTTGAATTCGTCGCAGCGCAGCTCGAAGTCCGGCGGCACGATGATGGTCGTGGTGGGCTGGACGATGATGGCCGCGCCGGGGACGATGTTGCCGTTCTGCAGTTGCAGGCCATCGTACACCGGCACCTCCTCGAACCCGGCGAACCAGGCCTCGCGATGGCCGATGCGGGCGGCTTTCGGGTCCGGGCCGGCCTCGGGCTTGCGATCGATGCTGGGCTTGTCGGTAATGCCCCGCACGGTAACGCGCAGGTTGATGAGCTCCACGGGGGCATCGGCCATGGCGTAACCGTACAGGCTGTCATGGCGCTCATGGAAGGCCGCGCCCATGGCCTCGATGGCGGCCGCGTCGATGGTGCCGGTGTAGTTCAGCGGCACGTCCACCTCGTTGAACTGGCCCACGTAGCGCAGGTCCGCGGCGTAGTCAAGCACGGTGCGATCCTCGCCCACGCCTTCCTCGCGGATGGTGGCCACGGCATTGGCGGTCATCTCCCGGTACAGGGCATCGAGCTCGGGCAGGTCGACCTTGTCGAGGTCGCGGCCGTAGGTGCGCACGTAGTCGTGCTTCAGATCCGAGATGAGCATGCCCGCCGCGCAGAACACCGAGGACTCGCGCGGGATGAGGATGAGCGGGATTTCCAGTTCGCGGGCGATGGGCGCGGCGTGGATGGGCCCGGCGCCGCCGGCGACCACCAGCACGAACTCGCGCGGATCGTAGCCGCGCTGCACCGACACCACGCCAAGGGCGGCGGCCATGTTGGCATTGACGATCTCGAAGATGCCGCTCGCGGCCTCGGTAACATCCATCTGCAACGGTTTGGCCACGTGCTCGCGGATGGCGCGGCGGGCGGCCTCGCCGTCGAACTGCAGTTCACCGCCGGAGAAACTGGCGCCATCGAGGTAGCCGAGCACGGTCTGCGCATCGGTGACGGTGGGCTTGTCGCCACCGCGGCCGTAGCAGGCCGGGCCCGGTTCCGCACCGGCGCTCTTCGGGCCCACGGCCAGCAGGCCGCCGGAGTCGATGCCGGCGATGGAACCGCCACCGGCACCCACGGTGTGGATGTCGAGGATGGGCGAGGCGATGCGATGCACATCGATGAGACCTTCGGTGGTCTCGCTGGGCACGCCGTCCTTGATGAGCGCCACGTCGAAGGAGGTGCCGCCCATGTCCACGGTGATGACGTTGCGGAAGCCGTGCGTGGCACCGTAGAACACACCCGCCTGCGGCGCGCCGGCGGGGCCAGACAACAGCGTGTTGGAGGCGAAGCGGGCGGCGACTTCCGGTGACATCACGCCGCCGTTGGACTGCATGATGAGCAACTGGCCGCCGAAGCGGCGCGATTCCAGCTCGGCCTGCAGCCGCCGCAGGTAGCGGGTGAGCACGGGGCCGACCCAGGCGTTCAGCGCAGTGGTGCTGTGGCGCTCGTAAACGCGGATCTGCGGCAGGATCTCGGTGGAGATGGAGATGTAGGCGTCGGGCAGTTCCTCCTCGAGGATTTCCCGGGTGCGGATTTCGTGCGCCGGGTTGCGGAAGGACCACAGGTAGGACACGGCCACGGCTTCGATGTCGTGGTCCCGGAAGTAGCGGGCGGCATCGCGCACGTCCTGCTCGTTCAGCGGTGTGGCCACCTCGCCGGTGACCAGCACACGTTCCTCCACCACGCGGCACAGGTGCCGCGGCACCAGCGGCGGTGGCTGCTGGTAGCGATCAAACTGGCGCTCCTTGAAGCCCCGGCGCATGTTGAGGATGTCGCGGAAACCCTTGGTGGTGATGAAACCCAGGCGCGCGCCTTCACCGGTCAGCGCGGCGTTGGTGGTGATGGTGGTGCCGTGGACGATGGTGTCGACCTGGTTCAGAAACGCCTCGGGGCTGAGGCCGAGATCCTCCGCCGCCTTCTCCAGGCCGCGAAAGAACCCGATGGAGGGATCTCCGGGCGTGGTGGATGTCTTGTAGACGCGCGCCGTGCCGGCCTCGTCGGTAACCAGGAAATCCGTGAACGTCCCGCCGACGTCCACACCCACGCGATAACGCATGCCAGCCTCCTCCCAAATGATCTGCCGCGCCAGGCGGTGCCAGCATTATGCTGGAACCGCACGCCGAGGTACGGCCCACCGATGGCCCGGCGCAGTGTCAGCCACGTTTAATTGAAAGTCAATTGAACTTACATGGATTGTCACCACCCCCACCTCAATCGAGGACACACCTCAATCGAGGACAGGCATCGTTCCCGCCAATCCAGGGTCCCCAATCGGGGACAGCCATGAACTCCAGGTCCCAATCCGGCAGGGTCCCAATCCGGGACAGGCATGGATTCTCGATCCGGGACAGGCATGGATTCTCGCCAATCCGGGACAGGCGGGGGGATTCTGGGACAGGCATGGATTCCGGGACACCTCAATCAGGGACAGGCATCGGTTCCCGCATCGGCACATAATCGGGGACAGGCATCGATTGGGGGCCAGGAGCCCGCGAAACCGCGGCCGCCCGGCGGTCTTGTCGAAATAG
>CAYGQN010000283.1:0-5986 GCA_964351795.1 uncultured Gammaproteobacteria bacterium | reverse complement strand
TGGCCGAGGGCAAGGTGCCGCACCTGCCCACCGTGCAGGAGCAGCTGCGGGCCGTGAACCGCGCCACGCCCGACCTGCGGGTCACGCCGGTGCTGAAGCAGGGCAGGGCGCCGGGCACCCTGCAGGTGGACCTGAAGGTGAAGGACGAGAACCCGCTGGCCGCCAGCGTCAACCTGAACGACCGCTTCAGCCGCGACACCACGCGCCTGCGCCTGAACGCCAGCGTGAGCTATTCCAACCTCTGGCAGCGCGAGCACAACCTGGCGGTGGCCTACCAGGTGGCGCCGGAGGCACGCGACGAGGTGGAGGTGTTCTCCGCCACCTACAGCATGCTGCTGCCGGACTCCGACAAGAATCTGACCCTGTATGCCCTTCGCACCAACAGCGAGGTGGCCACGCTCGGCGACATCGGCGTGGCGGGGCAGGGCTTCATCAGCGGCGCCCGGCTGACAATGCCGCTCGCACCCATGGGCCCGGTGTACCACAGCGCCACGCTGGGCTTCGATTACAAGGATTTCGACGAGAACATCGAACTGCTGGGCGCGGACTCCCTGAACACGCCCATCAACTACCACATGTGGAGCGCGCTCTACAGCGGCAGCGTGTTCGGTGACAGCGGCGACACGCGCTTCAGCGTCGGCGTCAACGCGGCCACCCGCGGCCTCGGCAACGGCACCCGGGAGTTCGCCGACAAGCGCTTCAAGGCGCGGCCGAATTTCGTCAGCTTCATCGCCAGCCTGTCGCGCCTGCAGACCCTGCCCGGGGATTTCTCGGTGCTGGCGGCCTTCAACGGCCAGTTCGTGCCGGCCCCGGTGATCAGCAACGAGCAGTTCGCCATGGGCGGCTGGCAGAGCGTGCGCGGTTACCTGGAATCCCAGCAGTTCGTCGACAGCGGCATGCGCGGCAGCATCGAGCTGCGCAGCCCCTCGCTGCAGCCCTGGCTGGACGTGGAATTCCTGCAGGACCTGCGCCTGCACGTGTTCCTGGACGCCGCCCACGGCCGGATCATCGAGGCCCTGCCCGGGCAGCAACGCAAGTTCACGCTGGCTGGCACGGGCCTCGGCCTGCGCTTCGACGCGCTGAGCGGGCTGAACGGCACGCTGGAGTGGGCCGTCCCGCTGAAAGAGAACAGCAACATCGATGCCGGAGAATCGAGGCTGCATTTCTCCGTGGGTTACGGCTTCTGAGGCCTGGGCCGCGTTGAAGCTCAGACCCTTAGCCGGAATGCATACGCAAACGTAATACGTTCGCAACAAATTTTCCGGACAATCCAGGCCGCAAATGCGGTCATCACTACCGCGAAACCGCATGACACGAGAGAAAACAATGCGCGCTGTCTGGCTGACTATGACGCTGCTCCTGGCGAGCAGCTCCGCCCTGGCCTGGTGGTCTGCGGACTGGTCCTCCCGCAAGACCATCACCCTGAACACCACCGGGACGGGTGTGAGCATCCAGCAGCCCCTGCAGGATGTGCCGGTGCTCATGCGCCTGCACGGCGGCAACTTCCCGCAGTTCCTGAACGTGCGCGATGGCGGTGCGGACTTCCGCTTCACCGCCGCCGATGACAACACCCCGCTGAAATACCACGTGGAGCGCTTCGACCCGGTCTCCCAGATCGCCCTCATCTGGGTGAAGATGCCGGCCGTCAACCCGCAGTCCACCACCGACAAGCTGCACATGTACTTCGGCAACCCGGCAGCGGTGAAGGGCGACGAGCCGGCGTCCACCTTCGACGCCGACACCGTGGCCGTGTACCACTTCAACGAAACCGCCGGCCTGCCGGTGGACAGCACCGCCTATGCCACCGCGGTCACCGGCGGCCAGGTGCTGCCCAACCCGGCCTCGCTGCTGGGCCTTGGCGCCAACCTGCCGGGCACCGAGCCCATGGTCATCGGCGATGCACCGCAACTGGCCATCGACCCGGCCAGGGGCTGGACCTTCAGCACCTGGCTGCGCGTGGAGAGCCTGCCGGAGGAGGAGGCCTTCATTCTCGACCGCCGCGACGCCAGTGCCAGCGTGGCCCTGGTGCTGAACGGCAGCAGCCTGCGCGCCAGCCACAACGGCGCGGAGGTCGCCGCCTTCACCCCGGTGAACGCCGGCCAGTGGCATCACGTGGCCCTGGTGCTGGAAGCCGACCAGATGCTGCTGTACCTGGATGGCAAGCAGGTGGGTGGCACCGCCGTGAGCACCACGCCGGTGGGCGGGGCCATCACCATCGGCGGCAGTGCCGCCGGCGGTGGCCTGCTGACGGCCAGCATCGACGAGCTGCGCATTGCCTCGGTGGCCCGCAGCGGTGATCGCATCGCCTTCGATGCCACCGTGCAGGGCGAGGGCAACGACCGCATGATCACCTACAGCGCCGACGAGAGCGGCGAGGGTGGTGCGGAAGCCGGCGCCGAGGCCGGCCATGGCGGTTACTTCGGCATCATCTTCCAGACCGTGTTCGGCCAGGAAGAGGCCATTGTCGAGCAGGTGGTGATCATCATCTGCGGCCTGATGGCCGGCACCGCCCTGCTCATCATGTTCTTCAAGGGCCTGTTCCTGATGCGGGCACGCCAGGCCGGCGTGAAATTCCTGGATGCCTACAACACCCTCGCCGCCGGCGATGATCGCGCCTTCAAATCCCTGTACGAAGGCCAGCGCCGTTTCGGCCGTTCACCCCTGTTCCAGGTGTACCGCCAGTGCATCGACGAGTTGAACAAGCGCCAGACCAGCACGGTGGGCGCAGCCGGCGCGGGCCTGAATTCGAAAGCGCTGGTGGCCACCCGCGCGGCCCTGGATGCGGTGATGATTCGCCAGGGACAACGCCTGAACTCGCAGATGGTGCTGCTGACCATCGCCATCTCCGGCGGGCCGTTCATCGGCCTGTTCGGCACCGTGGTGGGCGTGATGGTGACCTTCGCCGCCATTGCCGCCACCGGCGACGTGAACATCACCGCCATCGCCCCCGGCATGGCCGCGGCCCTGCTGGCCACCGTGGCGGGCCTGGGCGTCGCCATCCCGTCGCTGTTCGGCTACAACTACCTCGGCTCGCGCATCAAGGAAATCACCGCCGACATGTACGTGTTCGCCGACGAGCTGATGGCGCGCATCACCGAGCAGTACGGCGACTGACGCGAGGGGATGAACCATGTCCGGTGACGTAAAAGGCGATAACGAGCCGTATGACGACATCAACATCACGCCGATGCTTGATCTCGCCTACGTGCTGCTCATCATCTTCATCATCATGACCACGGCCGCCGTGCAGGGCGTGAAGGTGAACCTGCCCAAGGCCAGCAACACCCCCAGCCTGGCGGAGCCGAAAACCAAGGCCATCACCATTACCGAAACCGGGCAGATCTACCTGGACACCTACCCGGTGACCATGCAGGAGCTGGAATCCCGCCTGGCGAACTTCCGCGCCGCCGACCCGGAACTGCCGGTGGTGGTGAAGGGCGATTCCAGCATCCAGTACCAGTCGGTGATGGACATCCTGGACATGCTTGGCCGGCTGGAGATTACCCAGGTGGGCCTGGTCACGCAGAAGCTGGTGAAGTAGCCATGGCCGAATTCCGCGACGACGAAGAACCCCAGGGCCTGAAGAAATACTGGCCGTACATCGTCGGCGGTGTGATTGCCGTGGGCTTTGGCGGCGTGGTGTACATGCTGGTGCAGTCGCTGTCCGGCTCGGCGCCGCCGCCGAAGCCGCAGATCCAGCAGATCTCCCTGGTGCAGCCGCCCCCACCACCACCACCGCCGCCGAAAATGGAAGAGGAACCACCGCCGGAGCCGGAGATGGAAGAGGTGGTGGAGAACGAGCCCGAGCCGGTGCCCGAGGACATGGCCGACTCCGACGAGCCGCCGCCCGGCGATGACCTTGCCCTGGACGCTGACGGCGTCGCGGGCTCCGACGGCTTCGGCCTGGCCGCCCGCAAAGGCGGCAAGGGCCTCATCGGCGGCTCTGGCAGCCGCTTCGGCTGGTATGCCGGGCTGCTGAAGAACGACATCCATGCGGCCCTGGCGGAAGTGGACGACATCCGCAAGGACCGCTACAGCGTGATCGTGCGCATCTGGGTAGGCGAGGACGGCACCGTGACCGAAAGCGAGATCGTGCGCGGCACCGGCAAGGCCGAGGTGGACCGCGCCATCAGCGACGTCCTGCGCCGCCAGCTGCGGCTGAGCGAGGCGCCGCCGCCGGACATGCCGCAGCCCATCAAGATCCGCATCACCTCCCGAACCTGACAAGAAAGCGCAACCGCCCATGAACCGCCTACGTTCTGCCCTGTACGCCTGCCTGGCCTGCATGCTCGTGACCAGCCCGGCCTGGGCCGCACCCGACCGCGAGCTGCTGGAGCTGCGCAACACGGTGGTGAACCTGGTGGATGCGCTGGTGGAGCAGGGCGTGCTCACCGCCGACCAGGCCGATACCCTGAAAACCAAGGCCAGGGAGAAGGCCGAGGCCGACGCCAATGCCGAAGTGGCACGTGCCGAGGCGGCCGAAGCGGCGGCCGAGCGGCTGACCGGGGGCAAGGAAGTCACGCGGGTGAACTACATTCCCGAGTTCATCAAGGACGACATCCGCATGCAGGTGCGGGCCGAGCTGCGCGAGGAAGTGACCGAGGACGTCATCGCCATTGCCAAGCAAGAGGAGTGGGGCGTGGCCGGGGCGCTGCCGGAATGGGTGCGCAACATGCGCGTGTGGGGCAACTTCCGCCTGCGCGAGCAAAGCGACCTGCGCCTGGCAACCAGCGCCCTGGTACCGGATTTCGCTGCCATCAACCAGGCCGGCGGCATTCAGCGGGCCGGCAACGAGGCCTTCCTGAACACCACCGAGGATTTCCATCGCCTGCGCGCCCGCATGCGCGTGAACGTGGCATTGCAGCCGCTGGAGAAACTGGAAATCCGCACCCGCCTGATCACCGGCGTGGTTGAGGACCCGCGCTCTGCCAACCTCGACTTCGGCCGCAACGGCAACAACAACTTCGACTTCGTGATGGACCGCGCCTACATGGAGTGGACCGAAACCAACGACGACGGCCACACCTGGCTCACGCTCACCGGCGGCCGCATGCCCATCCCGTTCCTGCATACCTTCATGCTGTGGGACCCGGACATGAACCTGGACGGCCTGCGCGCCACGGCCCGCTGGAACTTCGGCGGCGACAGCAACTTCGACCTGGACAGCGCCCGCAGCAGCGTTTACCTGACGGCCGCGGGCTTCGTCATCAACACCGACGAATCCCCCGTGGACGACGGGCAGTCCAACGACACCTACCTGCTGGCCGCGCAGCTGGGCTTCGAGCACGAGTTTGCCGATACCTCGCGCGTGGAGGTGGCCGCGGCGCTGTACGACTACGTGAACATCGCCGGTGTTCGCAACCGCACCCTGAACAGCACCCTGAAGGATTTCACCGCCGCCACCTTCGTGCAGGTTGGCAACAGCATGTTCGACATCCGCAACGACCTGGACCCCACCACCAACCTGTTCGGCCGGGCCGCGGATTTCACCATGCTCAACCTGACCGGCCGCTTCGAGTACGGCGGCTTCGACCCGGTGCGCATCGGCATGACCGCGGACGTGGTCAGCAACATCGCCTACGACGAGCAGGAGATCCTCGAGCGTACCGGCGTGCGCATCCCCGAGCGCAACCTGGGTTACTCCCTGATGTTCGACGTGGGGCATGACTTCTTCAACAGCGACGGCATCTACACGGCCGGCCGCGGCGCCTGGTTCGTGGACGGCGGCTACAAGTACATCCAGCGTGATGCGGTGCTGGACGCCTTCAACGATTCCAACTTCCGCGGCGGCGGCACGAACGGCAAGGGCTGGGTGGTGCAGGCCATGTACGGCCTGACCACCAAGACCTGGGTCCGGGCACGGTACTTCACCACCGACGAGATCGACGGCCAGCCCTTCGCCGTGGACATCGTGCAGCTCGACCTGAACGCCCAGTTCTGACGCCATGCGCCGCACTCCCGCAAACCCCATGCCCAAACCCACCGC
>CAYGQN010000282.1:0-6018 GCA_964351795.1 uncultured Gammaproteobacteria bacterium | reverse complement strand
TCGGCCTGCTGGTCGTAGCGCGTATGCCGGCCTGGCTGCTGGTGCTGCTGGCGGCCGGCGCGGGTGCCATGGCCGGCTGAGCCCGGCCTGGCCGTCGGCAAAGGGCCCGGCAGTGCGCGGCGTGCGGCTCGTGCCCGGCACAGCCTCGATACGGGTGGTGTTCATGTCCAACACGCACGCAGCTGGCAGCAAACCGCCTCGAGCGGTTGGTTTGCGACACCAAAGCTGTTTTTTGCGACAAATAGAATCTCAAACGTCCGCTAAACGGCTTTATTTGTCGCATAAACGTTCGTGATGACTTCGGGAGAACAGGAGGCGTGCACTGAGAAGTTGCGGTTGGCTGCCGGCACCGGGATGAAGCGTGGCGGCTGAACGGCCTGGCACGGAACTGCGCATCCAGGATATGGGTCTGGCGCAGCCAGAAGGGCCCGGCCCTGCCGGACCGGCGGCATCGATATCCGCGGGTGCGGCAGGATGCGCAAGCGGGCGCTCATCAGCGCCGGCCGGGGCCGCTCGGGCAATGGATGCCGCGAGCCAACGGCGCGGCAGGGCTTTCAGGCGCCGCTGGAAGCCCCTGCAATCACGGCGGGGCCGTCTGCAGTGTCAGTTGCTGCCGCCGCGGCCGGGTGATCGGCTGACTCGATGGCCAGGTCGCGCAGGGTCAGGCCCTGCAGGGCGTCATCGCGCGCCTGGCGGATCCGCGCCTGCACGGATTCCACCGGCGCATCGGCGGGTGGGCGCACCGGGCGCGAGCCCGCGGGATGGTATTCGCGCAGGGTTGTGATGATGTCCGCCACCGGGGTTTCCTCCGGCGGCACGGCCAGCACGAAGGTTGCGGGCTCCTCGGCGGTTTCCTCAATGATGGCGCAGGCGCGCAGCGCGGCGAGCGCGTCGTCCATCATTTCGCCGGCGATGCCGAAGTGGCTGGCCAGCGCGTCTGCGCTCAGGCCCGGCTCGCGGGCGTAATGGCGGCGGGTGATCGTCGCCAGCATGCCCAGGGCCAGCGCCTCGAAGCTGTCGTGGCTGAAGCGCCAGCGCCGCGCACGCGCGATGACCGCCCCCGGGTGCTGGACGTAGTAGGCGACGCTGGCGCCCACCAGCAGGATGAGCCAGCTCACGTACAGCCAGATCATGAACAGGATGGCGGTGCCGAAGGTGGCGTAAACGGCCTGGTAGTTGCCGGCCGAGGCGACGAAGCGGGCGAAGGCATAGCCGGCGGCCTCCCAGAGCAGGCCGCCCACGATGCCGCCGGCCAGTGCCGGCAGCAGGCGCACGCGCGTGTTGGGGATGAGCACGTACAGGAAGGTGAAGGCGGCGATGATCAGCAGCCAGGGCATCAGGCGGGCGAGTTCCTGCAGCATCATGCCGAACGGCTCCCGGCTCGACAGCCATTGCATGAGCTCGTTGTTCATGATGCTGCCGGTCATGGCCAGCGCCGAGAACACCAGCAGCGGCCCGACCGTGAGCACCGAGATGAACGTGGAGAAGCGCTCGCCCAGGCTGCGGCTGCGGCGCAGGTGCCAGACGTGGTTGAAGGCCGCTTCGATTTTCTGCATGAGCGTGACGATGGTGTACACCAGCAGCCCCAGGCCCATCACCCCCAGCACGCGTACATCGATGTTGTTGACGAAGCCGACGATGCGCTCGGTGATTTCCGCGGATTTTTCCGGGCCCAGCGCCATCAGGTACTGCAGCAGCAGCGGCTCCACGCGGTTCTGCACACCGAAGCCCTTCAGGACCGAGAAGCTGAAGGCGAGCAAGGGCACCAGCGACAGGATGGTGGTGTACACCAGGCTCATCGCGCGCAGCGTGAGTTCCCCGTTGCCGAAGCCGCGGCCGACGTACAGCAGCGCGCGCAGGGTTTCCACCGGCAGGCGCTTCCATGCCGGCGCAGCGCGGTAGTCTTCGTCCCAGATGAGCTTCTGTTCAAGCTCGCGAATGTTCAGCAGGTTCATTCAGTGCAATCCGTTGGCCGGCGACGTGCTGCCGGCGGCGGCGGTGTCATCCTGGCCCAGTGTACATGCCCGGTGCGCGGCATCGCAGCGCGGCCGGCAGCACACGGCGCCCGTGCGGGCCCGGCCGCCGGTGCCGCGCACCGGGTCTGCGCTGTGCCCGCGGTGCTTGTAATGGCGGTGAAGTGATCGGGCGGTGCGCGCCGGAAGCGGTACTCAGGCGGCGCCGAACACCGTTGTGACGAGGTAGCCGGTGTAGCCGAACCAGGCGGCGAGCAGCAACGCGCCCTCGACGCGGTTGATCCGCCCGGGGCCGCGGAAACCATAACCGAACACGAACAGCGATGCGGTGAGGCCGGCCATCACCAGCACGTCCCGGGAGAACACCTCCGGGCCCACGCTCATGGGGTGGATGGCGCCGGCGATGCCCACCACTGCCAGGGTATTGAACAGGTTCGAGCCGATGATGTTGCCGAAGGCGATGTCGTGCTCGCCCTTGCGGGCAGCGATGATGGAAGACGCCAGCTCCGGCAGCGAGGTACCGATGGCGATAACGGTCAGGCCGATGATGAGATCGCTGACGCCGAAGGCGTGGGCGATTTCCACCGCGCCCCACACCAGCATGCGGGAGCTGGCCACCAGCAGCAGCAGGCCGACGAGCAGCCAGAACATTGCCCGCCGCAAGGGCATGGCGTGGGCGGCCAGTTCCTGCTCCATCTCGCTGCCGAGTTCATCACCCGCGCCACGCATGCCCTGCCAGATGGTCCAGCCCATGACCGCGAAGAACACGCCGAGCAGCACCACGGCGTCCGCACGCGTGACGCTGCCGTCGTAGACCTGCCAGGCGGCCAGCGCTGTCACGCCGGCCAGCAGTGGCAACTCCTTGCGCAGCACGGTGGAATGCACGGCAATCGGGCTGATGAGCGCCGTCAGGCCGAGGATGAGCGCGATGTTGGTGATGTTGGAGCCATAGGCGTTACCCAGTGCAATCCCGGGGTTGCCCTGGCCGGCCGCCAGCGCCGAGACGACCATCTCCGGCGCCGAGGTGCCAAAGCCCACCACCACCATGCCGATGAGCAGTGCCGGCATGCCGAAATGGCGCGCGGTGGCGGCCGCGCCCTCGACGAAGCGGTCGGCGCTCCACAGCAGCAGGGCGAGCCCGGCGATGACGGCGATTGAGGCGGTGAGCAAGCTGAGGACCCTGTTGGTTGATCGCGTGACGGCCGCACCGGATGCTGCGGCCTGGTGACGCACGCGGCGCGCATGTTAGCAGCAATGCGGGACGGCGGCAGTGTACAAGGCACGATCCCCGCCGGCACGGCCGGCTGTGCGAACGGCGCGCCAGTGGGCGCGAGCCCGGGCCGAACGCGCCCGGCCAGCGTGCCCGGCCGGTTCAGTTCGCACGCCAGGCCACGAGCACAGGCAATTCCGGTGATGGTGGTCATGAAGGTCGGCGCGGCAACAGCGGGAGATCTTCCCGCCGGCGCAACCGTTGGTTCCTGTTGCCATGGATACAGCTACCATCCGTGTCGCTGGATTCACTCCGGCCTTCTCAGGTTGAACAGTTGATTGAGCCGGGCAGGCTCTGCCCGGCTTCTTTTTGCCACGGCGGTTCGTCACCTGCCCGCCGCTGTCCTCACAGTTGTCTCTGCCCCGCGTCCGCTGGCGATCCGGCGCCTGATCCCAGCACCTTCCATGCGCTTGCGCGGCGCCGCTGCCATTGCCGGCACGGCCCCGGCCGCGCAACGTCCGCGCCGCCGGCGCCGCCCGGCCTGCCAACCATGCCGGCGAGGCGGCGGGTTGACCGCGCGGCGCCGGTCGGCGTGAGCACCGCGCCTCCCGTATACTTGCCAGCCGGAACCGCAATCACGGGAGTTGGCAATGCAGGTACAGGCGGGTGAGTTCTTCCGGCCGCGACGGCTGGGGCACGTAAACCTCTGGGTGGCGGATATCGACACCTCGGAGCGCTTCTACAACCACTGTTGCGGGCTGACGGTGGAGTTCACCGAGCCCGACCTCGTCGCCAGTTTCCTCGGCACCGGCCAGACCCCGCACGATCTCGGCATGATCCAGGTCACCGGCGGCCAGGACCGCTACGGCCGTGATGGCCTGCTGCAGCTGCCGGGCACCATCGGCCTGGATGTCGGCCTGAACCATCTCGCCTGGGAGCTGGAGAACGAGGCGGAGCTGGTGGCGGCCTACCGCGCGCTGAAGGACCGCGACATTCCCACCGACATCACGGTGGACCACCAGGTTGCCCACAGCGTGTACATGTTCGACCCGGACGGCAATTACAACGAGTTCTACTGCGACACCGTGCGTGACTGGCAGAACGTGCTGCAGGGCCCGATGGACCTCATCACCAGCCACTGGGATCCGCTCACGGCCGAGGGCTTCACCGAGCCGCGCTATGAGACCGATCCGGACTGGCACGTCGTCGAGGCCGCGCCGCTGCATCCGCGCCGGGTGACCCACGCGGTGCTGCAAAGCGCCGATACCGAGCGCCTGGTGGACTTCTACACCGGCATCGGCGGCCTGCATGTCACCGCGCGCGATGCGGGCGTGGTGTACCTGGCCGCCGCCCATCCCGGCTACGAGCACAACCTGGTGATCGTACCCGGGGCCGCGCCGGCCTACCTGCACGCGGCCTTCGAGCTGGCCGATGACGCCGCCTTCGAGGCGGCCCTGACCGCCTTGCCGGCGGCCGGGGTCAGCATCGAGGCCACTGTCGATCTGCCCTGGAAGCGCGCGCTGTTCCTGCGCGACCCGGACGGTCTGGCCAGCGAGTGGTACCTGCGCCGGCCAGGTGAACGCAAGCTGGCCGCGCGCGGTGATGTACCGCTCGCGCTGGCCGTGTAAGGGAGGCGCGAGCATGCCCGGTCTGAAAGCAATCGTCGCCGGTGGCGGCATCGGTGGCCTGGCCACGGCCGCGGCGCTCGCCCGGCATGGCTGGCAGGTGACGGTGTACGAGCGCCAGGACGCCCTGCGCGCCGTTGGCGCCGGCATCTACATTTGGGAGAACGGTCTGCGCGTGCTGGAGGCGCTAGGGGCCTTCGAGGAGGCCACCGCCAACGCCTTCCATGGCACGCATTTCGAGCAGCGCGACAACCACGGCCACATCATCGAATCCGCGCCGATTGCCGGCGGCAATCGCCTGCTCACCGTGCCGCGCAGCCAGTTGCTGGCGGCGCTGGCCAGCAGCTGCCGTCGCGCCGGCGTTGAAATCGTCACCAATGCCGAGTGCATCGGCGCCACCGCGCGCGGTGAGTTGCTGTTCGCCGGCGGTGCGTGCGTGGCAGCCGATCTCGCCGTGGGCGTGGACGGTGTGTGGTCGAAGGTGCGCGACAGCCTCGGCCTGGAGCAGTTGCACGAGCAGACGCTGGAGGGTGCGCTGCGCACCATGATCCCGGCCGAGGACGGGGATTTCGGCCCGGACGACATCGGCAAGTACATCGAGTGCTGGAACGGCACGCGGCGGTTTCTGATCACGCCCGTGAACGCGCAGGAGACCTACCTGGCCCTGACCTGCGCCCACACCGACGAGGCCGCCCGCGCCGTTCCCGTGGACAAGGCGCTGTGGACGGCCGCCTTCCCGCGCTGGGCGCATCTCATCGAGCGCATCGGTGTGGCGCCGGTGTCCTGGGGCGTGTACAGCGTCACCCGCTGCAGCGCCTGGTCGGCCGGTCGCACCGCCATTGTCGGCGACGCCGCGCATGCTCAGACGCCCAACCTCGGCCAGGGCGGTGGCATGGCCATGCAGAACGGCCTGGCCCTGGCGGTGGCGCTGGCCGGAGTCAGTGACCGCCGTGACGTGCCCGCGGCGCTGGAGCGCTGGGAAGCCGGCGAGCGCGACATCGTCGAACACTGCCAGCACTGGGCCTCGCTGTACGGTGAGGTCACCTGGCTGCCCGACGAGGTGCGCACGCGCGTGGTGCGCAGTGCCATGAGTGATCCCTGGGTGGCGGGGCAGGTGTTCCGCGCCGCCAACCACGCGCCCACCGGCACCACGGCGCCGGCCGGCTGAGTGCTGCCGGCCCGCGGCGGCGACTGCCCGCATGAGTGACAC
>CAYGQN010000281.1:0-6042 GCA_964351795.1 uncultured Gammaproteobacteria bacterium | reverse complement strand
CGTGTCGTCCACGCCAAGGCCGTCGATGTCCGGATCGAGATCGTTGCCCAGCACGTTGACATCCCGGGTCGAGAAGCGGCCCACCACGTCGGCGTCGGCAACCGCCGTGACCGGATCGTTCTGGCCGGTGATGGTGACCGCGACCGTGCCGGTGTCCGTGCCGCCGTTGCCGTCGGTGACACGGTAGGTGAAGCTGTCGGTGGTCGTCTCGCCGGCGGTGAGAAACTCGAACTGGCCGTTCGGATCGTAGTCGAAGGTGCCGTCGCCATTGTTGATGACGTTGCCAAGCGCTGTTCCGCCGACAAATGCCGCGTCAATGGCAAGCGTGTCGCTGGTGTCCGGATCGGTGTCGTTCAGCAGGACGTTGACGGTGGTGGTGGCGCCGACATCGTCCTCGTTGATGCCGACCAGAGTGTCGTCAACCGCGGTGGGCGCGTCATTCTGGCCGGTAATGGTGACGGTGACACTGGCCGTGTCGGTGCTGCCGTTGCCGTCGGACACCTGGTAGGTGAACTGGTCCGTTGCCGTCTCGCCGGCGGCGAGGGCCTCGAACTGGGCGTTCGGGTTGTAGCTCAGGGCGCCCGCCGTCAGCGTCACCGTGCCCGTGGCCGCGGGCGTGAAGCCGGTGATGGTGAGCACGTCATCCAGGCCCAGCCCGTCGATATCCGGGTCGGTATCGTTGGCCAGCAGGCTGGCAGTGAGATTCACGGCACCGTCGTCTTCGTTCACACCGGCCGTATCGGCGGCCGCGGCGACCGGATCGTTCTGGCCGGTGATGGTGATCGTCACGGTGGAGGTGACGGTGACCGTCCCATCGCTGACCTGGTAGGTGAAACTGTCGGTGGTGGTTTCGCCGGCGGTCAGGGCCTCGAACTGGCCATTCGGATCGTAGTTGAAGGTCCCGTCGAGATTGTTCGTCACCAGCCCGACCGGCGTGCCGCCGACCCCGGCCAGTATCGTCAGCGTATTGCTGCTGTCCGGATCACTGTCGTTGGCCAGCACGCTGGCGGTGGTGGTACTGCCATCGTCCTCCAACACCTGGAAGCCGGCGCCGCTGTCAGGCAGGGCCACCGGGGCGTCATTGACACCGGTGATGGTGACGGTGGCGGTGGCCGTCGCGCCTTGGTTGCCAAGGTCGACGATGCTGTAGGTGAAGCTGTCGGTGGCGGTTTCGCCGGCGGCCAGCGCTTCGAACGCGCCGTTGGGGTCGTAGGAGAACGTGCCGTCGGCATTGAGCGTGAGCACCGCCCCGGAGGCGAGGTTGGTGGCGGCACCGACATTGGCAGCGCTGCCGTTGACGCGGTTGACGACAATGCTGTCGTTGGGATCGTTCGCGCTGTCCGGGCCATTGCCGTTGTCGGCGAACACGCTGCCGTTGACCGGCGCATCCTCGGTCGCCGCGATGGCGTCAGCCGCCGCTGTGGGTGGTGTGTTGTTGACGATCGTGCCGACGCCGTCGGCCACTTCGATGAGGGCCTCACCGGTCTGCCGGCTGGTGCTGGCGTTGCTCAGGCGCAGGGTGAAGGTTTCCTCGCCCTCGGCCGCGTCGGTGTCCGGGAGGATGGCGACCACAACGGTGGCGGTCAGCTGGCCCGGCTGGAACTGCAGGGTGCCGGACTCCACGGTGAAATCCGCCCCCGGCGTCGCATTGTCGCCGGCGGCCGCGATGGTCTCGAAATCCACCGAGTCGCTGCCCCGAAGGTTGCCACTGCGGGTGACGGTGAAGACGATGGTGTTGCCCTCGCGGCCACTGACCGAATCCACGCTGAACAGGGCCGGACCGGTGTCCAGGCTGCCCACGAAGATCTCCATGCCGTTCATGGCGGCCGTCGAGAAGCGATCGCCCCCCGCGGTGGGATCATCCGTGTCCGGCCGGGCCGCGGGCTCGGCCAGCAGGGCCGAGCGCAGCACGATCATGTCGCCGGCACCGCCCCCTTCCGGGTAGGCGATGTCCTCGGGCAGGGGCAGCAGCCCGGTCATCGGCACGGCGATGGCGCTGCCGGTGAAGTCCTGGTCGCCGCCGGTGACCACGCTGATGGCCTCGCCGTCCTCGAACACGAGTGCCGGAGGCGGGCTGCCCTCGGGCGTGTCGGCGAAGAAACCGTTGAGCGTGACAGCCTCGCCACCCTCGGCGGGGGTGAGCATCAGCGCATCGCCGTCGCGGGCAAGCACCATGTTGGCGTCGGGGCCGGCGTTGACGAGCGTGGCGGTTTCACCGGGCCGCAGCGTCAGCTGCTGGCCGGGTTCCAGTTCGACAATGCGCTCGTTGCCATTGCGATCCACAATTCTCAGTTGCATGGCCATACCCGTCTCCTGCTCCGGCAGGTTGAACTGTTACTGATTGTAGCCCCGGGAGCACTGGTATTTCCGGGGGAAAACACGCATTGCGTCACATCGGAACCCCGGCCCGTCATTTTTCGCGCAGGGCCTGGTCCCGGGTTTTCAGTATCGGCTTGAGGATGTAGTCGAGCACGCTCTTCTGTCCGGTAAGCACTTCCACGCTGGCGGTCATGCCGGGAATAATCGGCAGGGGCTCGCCATTCTTGCCGGGCAGGAAGGCCCGGTCGGTGCGCACCCGGATGCGGTAGAAGCTCTCGCCCGGGCGCTCCTCGTCCTCGATGGTGTCGGCGCTTATCAGCTCGAGTTCGCCCTGGAGGCCGCCATAGATCGAGTAGTCATAGGCCGTGATCTTCACGGTCGCGTCCAGCCCGGGCCGCAGGAATGCCACGTCCGCGGGCCGGATCCGCGCCTCCACCAGGAGCTGATCCTCCAGTGGCACGATCGCCATGATGTGCATCCCCGGCTGAATCACCCCGCCCACGGTGGTCACCCGGACATCCTTGACCGTACCGCGCACCGGCGAGCGCACCACGGTACGCCGGACCTGGTCCTGGCGCGCGGTGACCACTTCGGCCAGGGCGGCCAGCTCGCCGTCCTTCTCCGCCAGCTCGGCCCGGGCCTCGGCACGAAAGGCGTTGCGGCGCTCCTGGATACGCCCGCGCAGTTCCGACACCTCGCGGCGCAGGCGCAGGACTTCGACCTCGGACACGGCACCGGCGGCCACCAGCGGTGCGGTCATGTCCAGCTCTTCGGTGGCCAGGCGCAGGCTGGTCGCCAGCGAGGCGATGCTTTCCTGCAACTGTCGCTGGCGGGAATCGAAAAGCTTGCGTTCCTGCTGCACGAGCTCCTCCGGCAGGCCGTCGGGGAACTGCGGCGCGGCCGCGCCGGTGGCTTCGGCTTCCAGCCGCGCGGTGGCCGCCAGCAAGGTCTCGCGCCGCTTGATGCTCTCGCGGTAGTTCGCGCCGAAGCGCGTATCGTCGATGCGCAGCAGCACATCCCCTGCCTGGACGATGTCGCCCTCGCGCACCAGCAGCTCGGACAGGATGCCGCCCTCCAGGCTCTGGATGACCTGCTCCCGCTGGGAGGGGATCACCCGGCCGGTGCCGCGCGTGACCTCATCCAGCATGGCGGTCTCGGCCCACCAGAAGGCAGCGGCGAGCAGGATGATCAGCAGCAGCAGGGTCGCCCCGGCGAGCGGGTTGGCGTCCAGCATGCTCGCCCGGCGCAGATCGTTGAGCACCTCGCGCTCGCTGCGATCGATGCGCCTGGCCAGCAGGCCGACGCCGGCGGGACCGGTGCTGCTGCTCATACCTGCTTCACCAGTTGCTTGAGCACCTGCTCGCGCGGCCCGTCCATGACCAGCTTGCCGCGGTCGATGACCAGGATGCGATCCACCAGGTTGAGCATGCCGGGTTTGTGCGTCACCAGCAGCAGGGTCCGGCCCCGGGACCACTGCCCGAAGCGGGCCAGGAACTGCTGCTCGGTGGAGTGATCCATGGCGCTGGTGGGCTCGTCGAGCAGCACCAGCGGCGCGTCGGTCAGCACCGCCCGGGCGATAGCCACCGACTGGCGCTGGCCGCCGGACAGGCTGCGACCGCCCTCACCCACCGGCAGGTCGAAGCCCATCGGGTGCTCGTTCACCAGGGTATCCAGCCCGGCCACCCGGGCCGCGGCCAGGATGGCCTCGTCGTCGGCGGTGGGCACGCCCAGGGCCACGTTGTCGCGCAGCGAGCCGCCGAACAGGGTGGCGTCCTGGCCCACCCAGGCCACACCGCGGCGCAGGTCCGCCGGGTCGAACTGCTCCAGGTCGGCGCCGTCCACGCTGATGCTGCCGGAGGCGGGCTGGTACAGCCCCAGCAGCAGCCTCAGGATGGTGGACTTGCCGGCAGCGATACGCCCGAGGATGGCCACCCGCTCGCCGGCGCGGATGCTGAAGCTGACCTCGCGCAGCGCCGGCGACTTGTCGCCCGGGTAGGCAAAGGTGACGTTCTCGAAGCGGATGTCACCGTGGATCACCGGCCGATGCAGGAAGCGCCGGCCGGCCGGGCGCTCCACCTCGCGCGCCATGAGTTCATCGAGCATGAAGTACGAGGCCCGCGCCTGCTGGTAGCGGGTGAGCAGGCCGGCCAGCTGGCCGAGCGGTGCCAGACCGCGGCCGGTGAGGATGACGCAGGCGATCAGTGCGCCCACGGTGAGATCCCCGGCGGCAATGAGATACACCCCCCAGGCGACCACGCCAACGGTGGCACACTGCTGCACCATGGCTGCGAAGTTCACCACCAGGGCCGAGATGAAACGGCTGCGCGTGGCGGTATTGCCGGCCAGCGCGGTGAACTCCTCCCAGCGGCCCTGCACGACGCCCTCGGCGTTGAGCGCCTTGAGGGTGGCAAGGCTGTTGATGGATTCCACCAACAGCCCGTGGCGGGCAGCCATCTCCCTCAGGTTGCGCCGCATCAGCCGGCTGAGGGGCCACTGCGCGATGAGCCCGGCGATGAACACCACCGGCACGGCCAGCAGCGGCACCAGGTACAGCGGGCCGCCGATGAGGAATACCAGCCAGATGAAGAAGAAGGTGAACGGCAGATCCGTGAGCGTGATCATGGTTGCCGAACTCATGAAATCCCGCAGGCTCTCGAATTCGCGCACCTGGGCGGCGAAGGTGCCCGAGGAGCCGGGCTGGGACTGCATGCGCATGCCCAGGGCCTGGGCAAAGATGCGCGAGGCGAGGATGAGGTCCGCCTTCTTGCCGGCGAAGTCCAGGAAGTAGGCCCGCAGGCTGCGGGCGATGAACTCGAAGCCCACTGCCATGAGCGTGCCGATGGCCAGCACGGTGAGCGTCTCGAAGGCGTTGTTCGGCACCACCCGGTCGTAGACGTTCATCACGAACAGGGCCGTGGCGACCGTCAGCAGGTTCACCAGTACGGCCGCGGCACCGGCCTCGGCGTAATAGCGCCGGAAGTGCCAGAGCGTGCCCCAGAACCAGGACTTGCCCGGCGCATCGTCGATGATGTCCGGCGCCACCCGGGCGCCGGGCCGCGGCATGGCAAACAGGCAGTACCCGGCGTAGCGCGCCTGCAGCTCGTCCAGCGGCAGGGTCCGGGAACCAAACCCCGAATCAGGCACGATGATCTCCGCCTCCCCGGCGTCGGCGTCCAGGCGCACCAGCACGCAGGCACTGTCGTCGGTCAGCGCCAGCACCGCCGGCAGGCTCAGGGGTGAAATGCGGTTGAGGGCCCGGCGCAGCACCCGCGCCGACCAGCCCTGGCGTTCGGCCGCGCGGACAAACAGGCCGGGATCGAGCGTTGCCGTGGCTGCCGGCAGACCTGCCATGAGGGCGCTGGGCGACACCGGCCGGCCGTGCAGACGCGTGAGCACCGCCAGGCATTCCAGCAGCGGATCGTCGGCGCGCCCGGCGGGGCGGGCTTCACCGGCCTGGGATTGGCTTGCGCTCATAGGTATCTGGCTCTGGCAGACCGCGCATCAGCCTGCCCTCGGGACCGTCTCAGGAGCCGGAAGGCCGGCGGCGCCTGGCTGCGGCGCAGCGCGCAATCAGGGCGTTGTCGGCGTGAGGCCGAAGCTCGAGACCAGGCGCCCCTTGGCCGCCTCCACGAAAAACTGGTTCAGCAGGTCGTCGTACAAGCCGCTCACCAGGTTGGAGCGGGCCGTGAACAGTTCGTTCTGGGCGTTGAGGGTATCCAGCAG
>CAYGQN010000280.1:1809-6055 GCA_964351795.1 uncultured Gammaproteobacteria bacterium | reverse complement strand
GCCTGGTACCGAGCGCATCCCCGCACCGAGCCCGCCCGGCCGTCACCGGCGGCTGGCGGAGGGCGTCTCGCCGTAGTGCTCGCGGTAGAAGCGGGCGAACTTGCTCAGGTCGTTGAAGCCGCAGTCCAGGGCGACTTCCGAGACGCTGCGGGTGTCGGCCGGGTCGCGCAGCGCGGCGCGGGCGCGCTCCAGGCGGCAGTGGCGCAGGTAGCGCATGGGGGTGGTGTTGCGGTAGCGCCGGAAGCCGGCCTGCAGGGCGCGGCGGCTGGTGCCGGCGACGTTCACCAGGTCATCCAGGCCGAGGTCGTCGCAGGCATGCTCGCGGATGAAGTCCTCCACCCGGCACACGTAGGCCGGCCCGGCGGCCTCGTCGCGGCGGGCCAGCGCCTCGGTGTAGTTGTGCGGCAGCTCCGCCAGCAGCAGGCCGATCAGGCAGCTTTCCAGGTGCCGGGCCACGTGCGGGCTCTGCATGCCCGAGGCAGCGTGGTCCAGGTCGCCCAGCATGGCCGCGACCAGGTGCGCAACCCCCGGCGTGTGGGCGCCCAGCAGGCGCGCCTCGGGCAGGAATTCCACCGGCTGCTGCGGGCTCAGGCCGAGTTCACGCTCCACGTAGGCGCGCAGCTGGCGGCCGTCCACGCGCAGGGTGAGCTGGTTGTGGTCGCGGCTCAGGCGCACCCGGAGCCGGCGGGTGGGGTTCATCACCGCGACGGTGCCGGGTCCGCAGTCGATGCGATCACCGTCCTGGTGCAGCTCGGCGTTGCCGTCCAGGGTGAGCATGATCAGGAAGGAATCATCGGCCGGCTCGGATTCGATGACCACGCCCGTGCCGTAGCGCAGCGCGTTCAGTGAAAAGCCGGCCAGTTCGCCGGAGTTGTGACGGAAGTACACCCGTGGGTGGGCTTCGGCCAGGCGCACCGTGTGAGGCCAGAAACAGCGCGAGAGGTGCTCCCGTGCGGCCAGCAGGTCGGTGGTGGCCAGCAGCTGGCGCCGGCCGAGCGGCATGATGTCGGTGGTGTGCAGCATGGGTTCAGTGTGCCCTCCTGGCCCGCCGCACGGTGCGGGCCAGCCCCTGCAGTGTCGCCGTACGGGGCCGCGCTGACAATCCTCGCGGCCCGGCCCGCGCCGTGCGCTTTCGGCACAGATGGCTGCACAATGCGCATGGTTGTTGCAGCGCAACGCTGTCTATACTCGATTCGCTGGCGGGCCGTTGCCCGGTAACCGTTTGACCCTGGAGGCAGCAATGAGCGCAGTGATGAAAGATCGGACCATGCGCTGGGCCGACAAGTACCCCTGGCTCGGTACCGACCCGGTGTCGGTTGATGTGTGTACGTCACCGGAGCTGTATACCGAGGAGATCGACAAGGTCTTCCGCAAGGTGTGGCTGTGCGTCGGCCGCGTGGAGGAAGTACCGGAGGCCGGCTCCTGGAAGCTCAAGCGGCTGGAGTTCGCCTCGACCAATGCCATCATCGTGCGGGGCCGCGATGGCGTCGTCCGCGCCTTCCACAATACCTGCTCGCATCGCGGCAACACCCTCATCGAGCCCGAGGGCGAGGAGAAGCATGGCAAATCGCGCGTGCTCTCGTGTCGTTTCCACGGCTGGGGCTACAGCCCCGAGGGCGACCTTGCCAACGTGCCGGAGGAAGAGCGCTTTCCGCCGTGCTTCAACAAGGCCGAGAACGGCCTCACGCCCATCCACTGCGAAATCTGGGAAGGCTTCATCTTCCTCAACCTCAGCGCCACACCGGCAACCAGCCTGCAGGAATACCTGGGTGCCATGGGCGAGCATTTCAGTGGTTTCCCGTACCATGAAATGCAGCACCGCATGACCTACCACACCTACCTCAACTGCAACTGGAAAGTCGGCCTGGACGCCTTCGCCGAGGCCTACCACGTGAACACCATTCACGCCGGTTCCTTCCCCGGGACTTTCTCCACCGGTTTGCAGATGGTGCAGTTGCTGGGGGACCACCGCACCACGGCGGTGTGCTTCAACCCGCCCAAGGACGGCCCGCCGGTCATCACCGAGGCGACCAGACGCGGCCGCGGCTCGCTCATCAACAACAAGCGGGCCAGCATGCTGCCGCCGCAGATCAACCCCGAGAAGCGCGACGACTATGCCTTCGAGCTGTCCGTGTTCTTCCCCAACTGGCTGCTGCACGTGTCCGAGGGGATCTGGTTCACCCACCAGTTCTGGCCCGTCGGCCCGGATCGCTGCTACTGGGAGGGCAACTACTACGTGGCCGAGCCGCGCACGCACAGCGAGCGCTGGGCGGTGGAGCAGGCGATGATCCTGCAGCGCAATGCCTGGCTGGAGGACACGGCCACCATGGAGAACACGCATTTCGCGCTGGAGTCCGGTGCCAAGTCGCATATGAACCTGCAGGACGAGGAGGTTCTCGTGCGCCACGGCTACTACGTGCTCGACAAGTACCTCGGCCGCCGCCAGGCGAGCCCGGACGAGACCTGAAGGAGGGTGCGGGAATGAGCAACGCATTGCCAGAGGGTTTCCAGGACCTTTCCAACTGGGCGGCCGAATGGTCCCAGCCCACGCAGAACCGCCGCTGGGACAAGCGGCTGGCCTCCAGCAAGGAGGAAATCATGGCCTTCTACGAGGCCCTGCAGCCGCGCCTGACCGACATCCTTGACTACTGTGACCAGTTCGATCTGGGCGCGCTGCCCGAGGATGCCGCACGCCTGTACGACATGACGCTGATGCTGGCGGAGATAGCCCCCAACGTGGAGCTGTACCGTGGCCAGCCCGGCGTGCCCTACGCCTTCGACGAAACGCGCTTCATCGCCGTCCACGGCGACGTTGCGCATTGAGTACCCTCCCGCCGCCGGCAGCCATGGCTGCCGGCGGCGGGAGGCCTTCACTGTCCGGCGCGCCGCGCCGCTTCACGGCCACTGACCCGGCCCGATAAAAAGGACTTCCATGCACGATCTCGAGCGCAAGGTGGAATGGCTGACGGCCATGGAGAACATCCGCACGGTCATCGCCCGCTATGCGCTGGCCGGTGATCACAACAATGACCCGGAGCAGCTGGCGCTGTTGCTGACTGCCGACGCGGTCTGGGCCTGCGAGGGCTTCGGCCGCTTCCAGGGCCGTGACAACATCTGCCGGGAACTGGCTACCGTCGGCCGCGAACGCATCGTCTGGTCGCTGCACTACCCGGTAGCGCCCATCATCGACGTGCATGAATCCCTGCAACGCGCCCATGCCTTCTGGTGGCTGTGGGAGCTGACCACCATGCGCAACGAGTCCGGTGAAGAGCAGCCCAACTGGCTCGGCGCCACCTACAACGCCGACTTCGTTCGCGAGGCCGATGGCTGGAAGGTGAGCAACCTGGTGCTGGACATCAAGCAGATGGTGCCCTACACGCCGGCACCGCCCGCCTGAGGCGTCGCGCCCGTCCGGTGCCTGACCGGCAAGCGGGGCGGCGGCGCTGCCACTGCGTGCCGGCCCGCCGCTGCCGTCGGGACGGACGCGAGCGCGTTCCCTTGCGCCGGCTTTACCCCTAAGCTCACCGGCTTTCCACGATCGGGCAGTGCTCACGTGACTCCCACGAATCCCCGGCGCTCGCGCCGGCTTGGCGATCTGCTGTTCCTGGTGCAGCTGGCATTTGCCTGTGTGTTCGGTATCTCCCAGGCGCGGCTCATGCTCACCACCACCGAAGGCGTGAGTTTCACCTGGCTCGCGTTCTGGGCGGTGTTCCTGGTGATCAACCTGTCGCTGGCCTGGCGCGCCCACCGGGCGCTGCCGAGCCGCGTCACCCGGCAGACGCTGGCGGTGTACTGGACCTGGAGTGTGCTCATCGCGCTCAACCTGTTCGTGTTCATCGTTCGCGGCAAGCTGCTGTGGACGGGGATAGATACCGTCACGAGCGCCATCGCACTGGCCGGCATCGTGGTGACGCTGGCAGCCGGGGCGCGCCACGGCCTGGGCATCGGCGATGGCCTGGTGCGCGGCTGGCTGGCGGTGTTCTTCAAGGCGGTGCCGCAACTGGCGCTGGCCTGGAGCGTGCTTGTGCACGGCGGCGGCGGCGTGTCGGCGGTGGTCATCATCGGCGGGCACCTGACCATCTGCACCCGGCTCGGGCAGATCCTGCTGGCGCTGCGCGAGGCCGGCTGGGATCGCAATCGCCGGGGCGCCGCCATCAGTGAATTCGCCAACGAGGGCAGCTGGATCGTCGCGACTGTCGCCTGGCTCATCGCCGACTGACTGCCGCGGGCGAAGAAATCCTCCACC
>CAYGQN010000280.1:0-1799 GCA_964351795.1 uncultured Gammaproteobacteria bacterium | reverse complement strand
GCGAGGCTGCGGCTGCCGGGCGCCCGACCCGGTACCGATGGCCCGCGCGCGGCGGGCCGCCCGATGCCGGCAGAGGGGGCACTTGTGCCCTGGCATCGGCCGCCCCGGGTTCACCGGCGTATACTGCCGGCCGGGCACAAGGGCGTTGGCCGGCATGAACTTCGTTACCGACATTCTCATCCGCTTCCACCACTGCGACCCGGCCGGGATCGTGTTCTACCCGCGCTACTTTGAAATGGTGAACATGGTGGTGGAGGATTTCTTCGCCCGCGCGCTCGGTGCGAGCTTCGCCGACATGGGCGCACGCGGGGAAGCTGTGCCCACGGTGCGGGTGGAATGCGATTTCGTGCAGGCCAGCCAGATAGGCGACATCGTCACTTTCGAACTGGGCGTGGAGCGCGTGGGCAACAGCTCCTTCGCCATCCGCGTGCGCGCCCACCGCGACGGCGAGGACCGCTTCCGCATGCGCGGCACGCTGGTGTTCGTGCAGCTGGGCCCGCCCTACCGGCCGCGGCCGTTGCCCGATGCCATCCGCGCTAGAATGCGCGACTACCTGGTGGCCGACGCGCCATCGGAACAGTCACGATGAACCCGGGCCGACACGGCCGGGGCAGACAGGAGAACCCAGCATCATGAGCCAGCAGTTCGATACCGTGGATTTCAGCATCAACGAGGGCGTGGCCCGCATCAGCCTGAACCGGCCCGACGCGGCCAACACGCTGAACATGGCGCTGGCCGCCGACATCCTCGCCGCGGTGAAGGTCTGCGCGGCCGATGCCGCCGTGCGTGCGGTGATCATCACCGGCGAGGGCAAGATGTTCTCCGGCGGTGGTGACGTGGGGGAGTTCCACGCGGCCGGCGAAGACTTCGACGCCGTGCTTCGCGACATCACCGTGAACCTGCACGCGGCCATGGGCATCATCATGCAGATGGACAAGCCGGTGGTCAGCGCTGTGCGCGGTGCCTGCGCCGGCGGGTCGCTCGGCTTCGCGCTGTGCGCCGACATCGTGCTCGCCGCCGAGTCGGCGAAGTTCGTCACCGCCTATACCGCCATCGGCATGTCCGCCGACGGCGGCTCGACCTTCCTGCTGCCGCGCCTCATCGGCCTGCGGCGCACCCAGGAGCTGTTCCTGACCAACCGTCGCCTGAGCGCCACCGAGGCGCTGGAGTATGGCCTGGTGACCGAGGTGGTGGCCGATGATGTGCTGGATGCGCGCGCCGCCGAACTCGCCGGCACGCTGGCCCAGGGCCCGACAAGAGCCTATGGCGCCATCAAGCGCCTGCTCGCCACCACCTTCCAGACCTCCATGGAGGGCCAGATGGCCGCCGAGGCGCGCAGTATGGTGGACATGGCCCATACCGCCGACGGCCGCGAGGGCGTCGCGGCCTTCGCCGGCAAGCGCAAGCCCGCCTTCCGCGGCGAATAGGCGCGCCGCGGGCGCGAGGCCGGCGCTTCCGCGTCCCTCGCCGCGAAACCCTTCGAAGCCTTCCCGCGCGGGCGCGTGGTCGCCCCTGCGACGTGGTGTCGAGGCGACGTATCGAGGGGTGGTGTGGCGCGTGGAGGTGCGGCGGTGGCGCGCCCAAACCCACGGCACCCCGAAGGAGGCCACCAAATCCGAATCCGGCGCCATCGCGGCTGAAGCCGCTCCTACGGGAGGTGGACCGGGCGCCGGGGCGGGGGAGCGCCGCGGCACCCCCCGCGAGCCGCGGCACCCCGAAGGAGGCCCCCAAATCCGAATCCGGCGCCATCGCGGCTGCAGCCGCTCCTACGGGAGGTGGACCGGGCGCTGCGGGGCTTT
>CAYGQN010000279.1:0-6112 GCA_964351795.1 uncultured Gammaproteobacteria bacterium | reverse complement strand
TCGACAGTCCAGGTAGCGAGGGCGTCCTGGCCGGTGAGCGAATCCACCGCACCGGACGCCGCCAGCGAGTCGATGTTCACAAAGCCGCCGGTGACGCTGGCTTCCGTGCCGTCGAAGCCGTCGGCGTCCGAGGCCGTCAGGGTTACTGCCCGCGCCCCCGGGGCCCCGCTCCAGGAGATGACATCGGTGCCGACCCCGCCGTCGATGCTTCCGCTGACGACGTGGTTGCCGTTGTAAGTGAAGATGTCATCACCGTCACTGCCCGCCAGCGAGCCCGACCAGTTGCCATTGATGTTGAACAGGTCGGGCCCGGTATCGCCGACATCCGTTCCGTCGACGATGTCGATCTGGGTAAGCGAGGTCACCAGTCCACCGACGGACACGTCCACCGCGCGCGGCCCGACGATCGTAAAATCGTCGCCGGCGGCGCTGCCCGCGAGGATGTTGGAGCCACCGCCGCCCTGGATACCGCCGCTGATGCGCCCGACCGCCGGGTCGACATTGTTGAAGTCGAACAGGAAGGTGTCCTGCCCGGCCCCGGCCTGGATGCTGAAATTGTTGAAGGCAGTGCGCTGGCCGGGGTTGCCCAGCTGCGCGAGCGAATCGGCGAAGAAGCCGGAATTCAACGCGTCGATGTCCCACCAGGTATCGGAATCCGGGCCTTCCAGAGGACCGAGACCGTTACCTGTCAGCGTGTTGATGTTGTCGAAGCCGCCGGTGATAAGGTCGACGTTCACCCCGTCGTCGCCGCCCTCGTCGAGGATGTTGCCCTGGTTGCCGTTATCGGTGCCGGCCAGGTCGGCATCGGTGACCTGCACGACGGTGGTCGCCGACCAGTCGATGGTGTCATTGGCGTTGGCCACGCCGCCGCCGGGGCCGTCGAACACACCGCCGTCGACGCTGCCGACCACCTGCGCCCCGTTGACCAGGAACAGGAAGCTGTCGGCACCGTCGTTACCGCCACCGGCCGGGTCACCGGTCAGGTTGCCGGTGTGGCTGGTGCTGATATTGAAGGTGTCGTCGGCGTTGCCACCGGTGAAATTCTCGATGTCGGCGACCGTCAGCGTGAATCCACCGGTGTCGTAGGCCTCCGTCGGCCCGCCGTCGATTGTCCAGACTGCGGCGGCGTTCAGGCCGGTCAGCGTATCCACGCCGGCGCTGCTGCCCACGATACTCTCGATATTCTGGAAGCCCCCGCCGGCACTGGCCTCCGTGCCATCGAAACCGTCGGCGTCGGCGTTGGTGAGTACGATGTCCCTTGCGCCCTGCGCGGACCAGTCGATGGTATCCACCGCGGCGCCCGTGCCACCGTCGATACTGCCGCCGACGCTGCCGGCCGCCCCGATCGTGAAGGTGTCCGCGGCGGTACCGCCGGCAAGATTGTCGAAATCGTCGAAGGGGATCCCGTTGAGTGTGCCGCTGCCGGTGATCTGCCAGTCGTTGACCAGGTCCGCGGCCTGCAGGGTGTCGTTCGTTCCCGCACCGTCCGCATGCCCGCTCAGCAGGCTGGTGGCAGTGCTGATGGTCGGCGTGCCGACGATGGTCAGGGTTTCCGCGCCATTGCCATCGTTGTCCACCGTGGCGAACAGGCTGCCCCCGCCGGTCAGGTTGATCGACGTGAGCGTGATGCTGCCATCGGCGGTGAGCGTTGCATCACCGCCGGCGCTCGCGAGCGTCGCGTCAATGGAATCCGGGCTGGCGATGTTCATCAGCCCGGCGCCCGTCTGGGCATCCACGGTGGCAAGACTGCCGGCGTTGCCCGCCACTTCCAGCGCCGTGTTGGCGCCCACGCCGTCGATGGTGCTGTTCAGCGCGCGCAGGGTAATCAGGCCGTCGGCGGCGATATCCGCCAGGGCGTCGTCGGCATGATCGGTAATCGAGCCCGCCGTGGCCGTGATGCTGACGCTCCCCGTGGTCACTATCTGGTTGATTGTTGCATCGTTGTTTGATTGCACGATGGTGACATTGCCACCACCGCCGGTCTGGACATTCCAGACCGTGTCGCCGGACCCGCCGCCGTTGCTGAAGTCACGAATGTTGATGTCGTTGCCGCCGCTGGTTGTCACCGTGAGCGAGCCGACGTCAACGCCAAGCGCCCCATCGCTGTTGCCACCCTGGTCGTCCAGGCCGATCCGGCCGGATGCACCACCGGTGCGCAGCTCCAGCGAGCCGGCAGTGCGGATGGCAACGCCACCGGTGTTGTCGGTGATGAAACCGCCGGTTCCGCCAGTGGTGTCGAGGACCAGGTTGGGCGTGCCGTCACCGAACTGGACAGTGTTGCGGGAAATGACAATGTTGCCGCTCTGAACCAGGACGACGACTGTCTGTCCACCAGGCCCGAGCAGACCGTTCATGCTGCTGTCGTCGAACTGGTTGTCGGCCACTGCGCCCAGGGTACCGATTGCAATGGTGCCGAGCTCGACATCGCCGGTGAAACTGAAAGTACAGGTGATGCAGGCAATCTGCGGAAAGACGTCGTTGTTGAGGGAATTACCTATCTGCGCCGAATCTATGTCCGTGGAGTTTCCGACCAGTACCACGTGCCGGCCGTTGAGGGGATCCGTATCGGAACCCCCGGCGCGGCTGTCGCCCAGGATGGTCCGGGCGCTTCCGCCGCCTACATTCGTAGTAATCGAACCGTTCGTCGCGACAACCGTGCGCACAGCGATATCGCCGGTTACGCTGAACTGTCCGGCGTTGGTGGGCAATCCCCCGAGGGCGAACTGGATGCCGGAATTGTTTTCGGTGGTGGTCAGGGCCATGTTGCCATTGGCTGCAGTGATATTGGCGAAAATACGGATGTTGTTGCCATTGGTCGCCGAGGTCGAAGTCAGGTCCAGCGGGGTCAACACGCCGTTACCACCTTCAAGGAAAATATCGCCACCGGTTGTACTCGTGCTGCCCAGGCGGACGATGCGCGCCATGTTGGCGCTCAGCGAATTGGCGAAGAAGGCATCGCCGGTGCTCGCCTCGTCCAGGCCCACGGTGCCGGGCGCCCCGGCAACGCTGGGGTCGACAAACAGGTTGAAGCCGCTGCTGACGGTGATGTCACCGAGGTCATGGGTGGTGCCGACGAGATTGTTGAACAGCGCATCGCCCTCGCCCGCGGCAATGGTCAGGTTTTCGGCGAAATCCGCGGAGCTGTCGAGGGTGCCGGTGAAGATCACGTTGCCGGCCGTGGCGCCGGTGTTGATGCTCACCGTGCCTCCGCCGGCCAGCGCTGTCGCGCCCTGAAACTCGACGTTGTCGTTGGTGGTGGTGATATCCGCGGCAGTTGATACCGTGCCGGCGCCGTCCTGCAGGAAGGCCCCGTCGAGGCTGGCATCGGCAGTGGCGGCGAAGCTGGCAGCGCCGCTGTTGGTGAGCGTGAAGGTGCCGTTGCCGGTGGTGGTGATCGGGCCGTCGAACCCGAAGGCCGCGCCGTTGAGATCGATACCGGGTGCGGTATTGGTGTTCAGCAAGCCGGAGAAGGTGCTGGTGCCTGAGCCCGCCACCTGGTTGATGGCCGCCGCCGTCAGCCCGGCGTCAGCCGTAAGATTGTTCACAGAGGTGATGGTCAGCGTGCCGATGCGGGTGCCACCGCCCACGGCGGCGTCGAAGTCGATGTTGCCGTCACCGGCATCCAGGCCCAGCGTGTTCGCGCCGTTGACCGTGCCGGCGAAGGTGATGTTGCCGTCGGCCCCGGCGCCGCCATCGTTGGTATCGATACTGCTGGCGCCACCGAGCACGACCGGCCCGTCCAGGCGCACATTGCCGGCGGCGTTACCGGCACCGAGGCCATCGCTACGCAGCGTGCCATTGAGCGTAATGGAGGTGCCGATTGGCGTCACTGCACCGATATCAATACCGCCGTCCTCGGTGGTCACCGCGCCCAGGCTGACCTGGTCGGCGGCATTGACGAGGAAGGCCTGCAGCGCACCTACGCCGCCCACGGCGCCGCTCACGACTACGTCGCCGGCCGTACCGGCGTCCAGGGCCAGGGTGTTGCTGTTGGTGGAATCCTCGATGTTCGAGGTGAAGGTGATGTCGTCACCCGCGCCGCCGCCGGATGTCACGGTCGTGGTGCCACCTCCGCCCTGCAGGACGGTGCGATCGATGCTGATGCTGCCGTTGGTGCTCTGGTAGCTCGTGCCGGCGAGCTCGACCGTGGCGCCACCGAGGCTGACATCCCCGTTGACGGCGATATCACCCACGTTGGTGGTGCCCGCGTTTGCTTCCAGCGTGAGCGAGGAGTCGTTGCCGGTGTCGCTGACGCTGCCGTTGATAGTGAGATCACCGGGTGCACCACCGACCGTGATGCTGGTCAGGCCATCGCCGGTGAGATCCACGTTGCCGGTGAACACAACATTACCGATATTGGAGTTGATCGTCGTACCGCTGCCCGCAATGTTGATGGTGCTCGCGGTGGCATTGAACTGGCCGTTGACCTGGACATCGTTCAGCGTGACGGTGCCGGTGTCGGCGTCCAGCGTCAGCCCGGAATCATTGCCGCTGTCGGTCACGGCGCCGTTGAAAATGATGTTGCCGTCGGTGGCGTCGTCGTTCGCGTCACTGTCGAGAACCGGTATTCCGGCACCAGCCAGTTCGACCGTGCCATTGAGCACGATATCGCCATCGTTACTGTCATAGCTGGTGCCGGTGAGGCTGACCGTGGTGGCCGTCAGCGTCATGCCGCTGGCGGCGCTGCTGTCGCCGAGGTTCAGCACCCCGCTGCTGCCGAGGTTCACCGCGCCGGCGGAGCTGTCTGCCGTTACGGCCAGGCCGTCGCCGATATCCAGCGCCGCGTTGCCGGGGCCGGGGCCACCGATGTCGCCGCTCGCGCTCAGCGCGATGCTGCTGGCCGATACGAAATCGGCCGTTGCGTCATCGGCATGATCGAGGATGCCGCCGCTGCTCGCGGTGATGTCGACCGCGCCGCTGGTTGTGATCTGATCAATCAGGGCATTGCTGGCGGACTGCACCAGGGTGACGTTGCCCGCGCCGCCGGTACTGATGTTGTAGGTGGTATCCGCGCTGCCGGCGTCGGTGACCACGACATTGTTGCCACCGGTACTGCTGACGACCAGCGAGCCGACATCGAGGTCGAAGACGCCCAGGGTGTTGCTGCCGGTGCCGAAATTATCGGTGCCGACGGCGCCATTGCTGGTGATGGTCAGCGTGCCGGCGCTGGTGAAGGCGTTGCCGCCGTCGCTGGCATCGGTGACGAAACCATCGGTCGTGAGCGTGAGGCTGCCGCCGAACAGGCCGGCGCGATCGAGAATGATGTTCCCACCCGACACGGCAATGGTCAGCTGCGTTGCGCCGCCGAGCAGGCCATCCATGGCGGTGTCATCCACCTCGTTGGCGGCGGTGACGTTGGTGGTGGCCGTCGTGCCAAGCGCCAGGTCGCCGATGTAGGAGAACAGGGCACTGCCGAAATCCGTCTGCGGGAAGCTGTTGTTGTTCAGCGCGTTGCCAAGCGAAAGCCCATCGATGCTGCCGTTGCCCGCGCTGGCCCGGAGTATCGTGTTACGGCCGTCCACCGGGGCCGTTGTGGATCCACCGCCGCGGGAGTCCAGCAGGTCGGTGTTGCCGCCGGCGGCGGTCTGGGTGGTGATGTTGCCGGCCACCGATTCAACGGAACGCTCCGCGATGACACCACCGTTGCCACTGAAATCACCGGCCGCGGGCAGGCCGATGGTACCGACGGTGATGTCGACACCGCCGGTGTTGCCCACCAGCAGGATATCGCCGGTGATGGCGCGCACATTTGCATTGACATCGATGGTGCCATCGGTACTCACCGAGAGGCTGTCACCGGCGATACCGGACAACACCACGTCGCCGCCCGTACCCGCTGCGCCGCCGACGACGACCGCACCGGTAGCTGTCACCGACAGCGAGCGTGCGAGGAAGGTATCGGTGCTGGCACTCTCGTCGTTGCCGATAGTGATGCCGGCACCGTTCACCGAGGCGTCGATGGTCACCTGGTCGGCACTGCTGACGCTCACGTCGCGAAGGTCGGTGGCGGCGCCCACGCGTTCCCGGAAAGCAACGCTGCCTGTGCCGGCGCCGGGGATGTCCTGTTCAACGGCAGCGTCGACGGCAGTACCGATTTCGCCGAGGATCTCAC
>CAYGQN010000278.1:0-6120 GCA_964351795.1 uncultured Gammaproteobacteria bacterium | reverse complement strand
GAGCGCATCATCGGCATCCGTGTGGACAACGTCGCGGCGCTGCGCGAGGCCGGCGTGGACCTGCGCCAGCTGGCCGAGGACGGCGTGGAGATTTTCTTCACGCAGGTCTTCCGCGACCATTTCTTCCACGCCGACATGCACCCGGGCAACCTGTTCGTGCGCCCCGGCGCCGGTGATGCACCGGCGCAGTTCGTGCCGGTGGACTTCGGCATCTGCTCCTCGCTCAGCGAGTTCGACCAGCAGTACCTGGCCGAGAACTTCCGCGCTTTCCTGGAACGCGATTACCGCCGCGTCGCCGAGCTGCACGTGGAGTCCGGCTGGGTGCCCAGGGATACCCGTGTGGATGACTTCGAGTCGGCCATCCGCACCGTGTGCGAGCCGATCTTCGACCGGCCCCTGCGCGACATCTCGGTGGGGCGGCTGCTGTTGCGGCTGTTCCAGACGGCACAGCGCTTCCACATGAAGATCCTGCCGCAGCTGCTGCTGTTGCAGAAGACCATCGTCAACGTCGAGGGCATCGGGCGCCAGCTCTACCCGGATCTCGACCTGTGGGCGGCTGCACGACCGCCGCTGGAGCGCTGGATGCGCGAGCAGGTCGGTGGCCGGCGCCTGCTGCGCGCGGCGCGCGAGCAGATCCCGCGCTGGGGCGAGCGCCTGCCGGAGCTGCCCGGCCTGATGATCGGTGTGCTGGACAAGGCGCGCGCCGGAGAGCTGGAGGTGCGCGCCAGCAGCGAGGATCTCGCCCGGCTGACCGGGGAGATCCGCCGCCAGGGCCGGCGCCAGGCACTGGTCAGCGTGGCCGCCGCGGCGTTCATCGGCGCCGCCATCCTGCAGGGGCTGACGGGTCCGGATGGCGTGTACTGGGCCGGGCTGCCGGCCGGGGTCTGGTTGCTGGCCGGCGCCGGCTTCATACTGTCGATACTGGCGACGCGGGACTGACCGGCCGCCTGTCGCGGAGAGCCATCATCGCCAACGGCGCGTTCCACCCCAGGCACCTGAACCTGAATGTACGCGGGCTGGGCGTGTCCGCCACCCTGGCAATCAACGAGCGCTCGGCGCAGCTGCAGCGCGAGGGCCGCGAGGTCTTCAGGCTTGGCCTGGGCCAGTCCCCGTTTCCCGTGCCCGAGCCGGTCATCGATGAGTTGCGCGCCAATGCGCACCAGAAGGACTACCTGCCGGTGCGCGGTCTGCGCGCCCTGCGTGACGCGGTGGCCAGCTACCATCGCCTGGCCGAGGGCATCGACTACACCGGTGCCGACGTCCTGGTGGGGCCCGGCTCGAAGGAGCTGATGTTCCTGCTGCAGCTCGTGTACTACGGGGACCTGGTCATCCCGACGCCCTCCTGGGTGTCCTATGCACCGCAGGCAGCGATCCTGGGCCGGCACATCCACTGGATCGGCACCCGGCGCAGCAACGGCTGGCGCATCGTGGCCGCTGACCTCGAGGCCCTGTGCGCCGCCGATCCGGACCGCCCGCGACTGCTGATCCTGAATTATCCCAACAATCCCAGCGGCACCACCTATGGCAGCGACGAGCTGCGCGCGCTGGCCGAGGTCGCAAGGCGCTACCGCGTCGTGGTGTTGTCCGACGAAATCTACGGAGCCACCCACTTCCGTGGCCGACATGTATCGATTGCGCGTTTCTATCCCGAGGGCACGATCATCAGCAGCGGCCTGTCCAAGTGGTGCGGCGCCGGTGGCTGGCGCCTGGGCACATTCACCATACCGCCCGACCTGCACTGGCTGCTGGAGGCCATGGCCGCGGTGGCCAGTGAAACCTACACCTCGGTCAGTGCGCCCATCCAGTATGCAGCCGTGCGCGCGTTCAGCGGCGGCCTGGAAATCGAGCGCTACCTGCACCAGTCCCGACGCATCCTGCGCGCCATCGGCGGCCTGTTCGCCCGGCGCCTGCGCGAGACCGGCATCCGCCTGGCCGAGCCCGAGGGTGGCTTCTACCTGTTCCCGGATTTCTCGCCCCTGCGCAAGTCGCTGCGGGCGCGTTCGGTCACCACCAGTGCCGCGATGTGCGAGCGGCTGCTGGCCGAAACCGGGATCGCCATCCTTCCCGGTGTGGCCTTCGGCCGCCCGGCCGATGAGCTGACGGCGCGTATCGCCTTCGTGGACTTCGACGGCGCGCGCGCCCTGGTGGCGGCCGAATCCGAACCCCGGGATGCCGAGCTGGACGAGGCCTTCCTGGAGCAGTACTGCGTCAACGTGGTACGCGCCGGGGAGCGGCTGGCCGAATGGGTGGTGGCCGGCACCTGAGTCCGGCCCCTGCCTCAACGGCCCGCCCGCGGCTGGTTGCTGGTGTGCAGCTGGCGGGCATCGGCGGCGCGGCCCCTGCCCGCAGTGCCGGCTGGACCATTGGTCGCATCGCAACCGGGGGCACAGGCTCGGCGACACCGCGGCCAGCCGCGTCGCCGACATTGCATGGTGGTCATCGTCGCCGTGGGCGCGAGGGCGCAGCCTGCGGCTGCCCTTGCCGGTTCGCCTGCAGCGGGGTGTCAGGGTGTGCCCTTGCCGCTGCGCTCACCGTAGCTGCCGTACTGCTTGATGAGGTCGGCGGCCACGGCCGCCGCGTCGCTGATGGCTTCGGCTGACATCTGCTCGGCAAGCAGGTCGCGGTTGGCGCGGGCCGGCTCGAAGCCCCCCATCGCGCTCACATCGAACCAGGCGTAGGCCAGCCGCTGGTCCGCCGTGATGCCGATCCCCTGCAGGTACATGATGCCGAGGTTGTACTGGGCGCGGATGTGACCGGCCTCCGCCGCGGAGCGGAACCAGCGCAAGGCCGCCGCGGCGTCGTCGCCGTCGTGTGCGCTCGCGAGGGCAACGACGCCGAGGTTGACCTGCGCTTCCAGGTCTCCGGCCTCGGCCGCCGCGCCGTACCACTGCCTGGCGCAATCGAAATCCCGCGGCCCGCCGATGCCATTCGCGCACAGACCGGCGAGCTGCAGTCCGGCCTCGTGATGGCCGTCGGTGGCGGCCTGGAAGAACCACTGCCGGGCGGCGCCCGGATCCGCGTCGCCGCCCTGGCCATTCAGGAGCATCACGGCCAGGTTGTACTGTGCGGCGGCGAGATCCTGGTTCGCGGCCGCCATGAACCAGCGCCGTGCCAGGGCCTGGTCCGCCTGCAGGCCTTCGCCGCCATGGTAGAGCAGGGCAAGATGGAACTGGGCTTCGCGATCACCGCGCTCGGCACCGAGCAGGAACCAGCGCGCCGCCTCGCCGGCGTCGGCCTTGACGCCGTAACCGCGCAGGTAACACATGCCGATGTTGTGCAGGGCGCCGCGCAGGTCGGCGCGCTCGGCCTGGTGAAAGAGCGTGAGCGCCTTGTCGTGGTCCTGGCGCACGCCGCGGCCGTGCAGGTACATCACACCGAGGTTGTTGCTGGCGACCGGATCACCGCGCCTGGCCAGCTGGTGGAAGGCGTTGGCGGCAGCCTCGAAATCGCCGCTGCGATAGGCCGCCAGGGCGGCCTCGCGGTTCAGCGCCTCGGCGTTGGCGAGGGCCGACGCCAGCGCCAGGAGCAACAGCCCGGCGATGCGCAGCCGGCGCTGCCGATCAGTTGCGGCCCTGCTCGAAATCGCGGATGGCGGAAACGCTGGCATAGGTGGATACGCTGTAGGGCACGAGGTAGGTCAGGAGCATCTTCAGGACCCGGTTCGGGTCCAGATCACCGGCCAGGATGGCATCCCCGTGGTTGATGAGCATCAGTATCGTTCCGACAATCAGCCCGACGCGCAATGCCCGCTGTACCACCGAGCGCCGACAGGCAATCGACCACCAGTGGCTGGCATCCACGGCCGCTGGCGCGCGCCTACTGGCGAGCGGCGCGCGCGGCCGGCAGTGCCGGGGCCTGCCGCGCCAGCAGTTCGCTCAGGCTGACCAGTTCCACGCCATGGTCCGCGAGGCGGGCCAGTTCCATGGCGAGTACATCGATGGTCACGGCATGCGGGTGCGCGATGGCCAGTGCATGGCCGCGACGGTGCGCCAGCGCGACCAGTTCCGCGAACCGGGCGCGCACGTAATCCGGGTCCTGGATGTTGTCCAGGAAGATGTCGCGGCTGGCGGCCGGCAGGGAGGCCGCTGCCGCGACCCTGCCCGCCACGCTGCCGGCGGTGGTCCTGCTGTCCACGAACAGCAGGCCGCGCTCGCGCAGAGCCTGCATGAGCCAGCCCATGTGCCCGGCGTAGCGGGTCAGCAGGCTGCCCATGTGGTTGTTCACGCCGGTGACGCCGGGAACGGCAGCGAGGTTCGCGTCGAGGGTGCGCAGGAATTCTTCGCGGTTCATGTTCAGCCTCAGCGCACCGGGGCCGAGCAGATGGTTTTGGCTGGTGGCCTCCATGGGCAGATGCAGCAGCACTTCGCTGCCACGCTCGCGGGCCAGTTTCGCCAGCTCCGGTGCATGCGGGGTATGCGGCAGCACCGCGTAGACCACGGCCGCTGGCAGTTGCAGGGCATTGCGGCCGTCCTGCAGGCGGTAGCCCATGTCGTCCATGACGATGGTGATTGCCGGGCTGCCAGCGCTTGCCGCCACAGCCGCCAGTGCCAGTACCGGGCCGGCAAGCCATCGGACCACGCGCCTGGATACTCGCACCCCGCTGCCTACTTCCTGGCCTGCATCAGCGCCATGCCCTTGAGCAGGTTCAGGGCCTCGTACAAGGCGTAATCGGACTGCGCCAGCGGGCGGGCGGTATCCGCCTCGTCGGCGTCGGCCGCGTTGGCGGTGACCTCGGCGGCTTCCTCGAGCACCTCGGCTTCCTCGCCCGGGTTTTCCAGGTGACGGGCGAGGTTGGCTTCGCGGACGCGTTCCGGGGCTTCTTCGATCTCGGTGACGCGGACCCGGTCGACGACGATATCAGGGACGATCCCCTCGGCCTGGATGGAGCGCCCGCCGGGGGTGAAATACCTGGCCGTGGTGAGTTTCAGCGCCGCGGCGTTGCTCATCGGCAGGATGGTCTGCACCGAGCCCTTGCCGAAGGTCGCCGTACCCATGATGACGGCGCGCTGGCGATCCTGCAGGGCGCCGGCGACGATTTCCGAGGCCGAGGCCGAGCCCTCGTTGACCAGCACAACCAGGTTGGCGCCGTCGGTGAGATCGGGCGCGGTGGCGTTGAATCGCAGTTCGGAGTCTTCCACGCGTCCCTCTGTGTACACAATGAGTCCGTCTTCGAGAAAGGCGTCGGAGACGTCCACGGCGGCGCTCAGGATCCCGCCCGGGTTGTTGCGAAGGTCCAGCACAATCCCCTTTAGCGGCGCCTCGCTGTCCTTCTGCAGGCGCTTCAGCGCGGCCACGGTATCCTCGCCGGTGTGGGCCTGGAAATGCGATATCCGCAGGTAGGCATAGCCCGGCTCGACGATCCGTGCCTTCACGCTGTCGACGCGGATGACCGCCCGCGTCAGGGTGAGCTTGATGGGCTTTTCCTCGCCCTCGCGCACGATGCTGAGGGTGATGTCCGTGCCGGGTTTGCCGCGCATCAGCTTGACCGCCTCGCCAAGCGGCATGCCCTTCACCGGGGTGTCGTCGAGGCGGATGATGAGGTCGCCGGCCTGCACGCCGGCCGCGGCGGCCGGGGTGTCGTCGATGGGCGCGATGACGCGGACAAAGCCATCTTCCATGCCCACTTCAATGCCGAGCCCGCCGAATTCGCCCTGGGTGCCCTCCTGCAGGCCCTCGAAGGCTTCCGGGTCGAGATAGGAGGAATGCGGGTCCAGCCCCGACAGCATGCCGCGGATGGCGTTCTCCAGCAGGGTCTTGTCGTCCACCTGTTCGACGTAATCGGCCTTGATGCGGGCGAACACGTCGGTGAAGGTGCGGATGGCGTCCAGCGGCAGCGCATCGTCGGCGGTTGCCGTGGCCGGCGCCGGCGGGTCGGCCTCGCTATGGGCCGGCAGACCCGGCAACAGCAGCGCCAGTGCAAGCGCGTACAGGGCGCTGCGCTGCGCTGCGCGCCCGCCCGCGATGCGCATGGCCAGTGCGCGGCAAGGCTGCGATCCCCGCCGGGGCCGGGCCGGCGGGAGCATCGGCAGGTTGGCGGCGGTGTCAGGCGCAGGCGTGATTCGGTGGGACGGGCGAGGTGGTGGATGCATCGTCGGGTTCCTGGCGTGAACAGTTGGGGCC
>CAYGQN010000277.1:0-6130 GCA_964351795.1 uncultured Gammaproteobacteria bacterium | reverse complement strand
GCAAACGCGTCTCCGGGGAGTCGTCGCCGGCCTCGCGTGCCTTGGCAAACTCCTTCTCGGCAGCCGCGGCATCACCGGCCAGCAACTGCAGGCGCCCGTGCAGCACACGCGCTTCGATGAAATCCGGCTTCTCCTGCAAGGCGTTCTTCAACTGGATCAGCGCGGCGCGGCCATCGCCGGCATCGATGTGTTCACGTGCTTTGGCCAGGCGTTGCTCGGGCGTGAGGTTTTCACCGCAGGCGGCAATCAGCACGCAGGTCAGCATGGCAATCAGGACGAATCGGTTCACGGCATCGGGTCTCTTGGCAATCGTCGGTTTCAGAGCAGGGAGTCGTGCAGGGCCTGGGCCTCGTCGCACTCTGGAAAGCGGCTGTCGCCCTCGAGCAGCGTGGCCAGGCGTTCCCTGGCAGCGGCCTTGTCGCCGGCTTTCGCCAGGGCGGCGGCGTAGTGATACTGGATGGAGCCGATCCCGGGCGCCTTGTCCACCGCGCTGCGCAGCAGGCCCAGGCCCTGTTCGACCTTGCCCGTCTGCACCAGGATCCAGCCGGCGGTGTCGATGACCTCGGGGCTGTCGGGGGCGAGCCTGCGCGCCTGCTCGGCGAGCTCGGCGGCCTCTTCGCTGCCCTGCTCGAAGCGTATCCAGGCGAGGTTGTTCAGGGCGATGACGTTGTCCGGCGCAATGGCCAGCACCGCCTCGTAGCCGGACTCTGCCGCGTCCATACGCCCGACCTCCTGTTCGTTGATGGCGATGGCGAGCATCGCGGCCGGGTCTTCCGGGTGTTCATTCAGCCAGTCGTGCAGCAGGCTGACGGCATTGTCGTTGCCCCCCAGGCGCTCGGCCCTGTACAGGCGCATGAGCGTATCGATGCTCGGGCTGGCCTCGTGCGCCTTGCGGTAGGCGCCGGCAGCGCCGGCCGGATCGCCGGCGGCGATTCGCATGTCCCCGCGAAGAACCTGCACCTGCGGGCTTTCCGGGACGACGGCCTCGAGGCGGTCCAGGAACTGCCCGGCAGCATCGGTGTTGCCGGTGGCCAGCTCCAGGCGCGTGGCGGCCAGCAGCAGCGGTGCATCGGTGGGTGCCTGCTCCAGGCCCTGCGCGAGGGTGGCCCGGGCGTCATCGATCCGGGCCGTCTGCGCCTGTGCCTCGGCCAGCATGAGCAGGGCGCCGGGCGCTTCGGGGTGCTTCTCGGCCAGGCGCCGGAAACTCGCCAGCGCGTTCTCCCGCTCACCGGCTGCCATCTGCACGCGACCGAGCAGCTGCAGGGCGGCCGAGTTGTCCGGGGCGATGTCGGTGGCCTCGCGGGCGATGGTGAGTGCCGTCGATACCTGCCCGGACTGCAGGTAGTGCCGGGTCAGCAGGAAGCGGGGCTCGAGCGCATTCGGGCCACTGGCGCGCGCGCGCTCCAGCAGGGCGATACCGGCATCGTTAGCGCCGCCCTTGCCCACGATGAAGGCCTTCATGAGCAGCGCGCGGGTGTGCGCGGGGTCGCGTTTGAGTACCTCGTCCAGTCGGGCCTCGGCAGCATCGGTGTTGCCGGCGGCAAGCTCCAGGTTGGCGAGGTTCACCATGCTCGGCGTGAAGTCCGGCGACATCGCCAGCGCCGCTTCGAACATCTCCCGGGCCTTGTCGTTGTCCTGCTTGCCGAGCCAGGCGGCGCCCTTGAGGTTAAGCGGTACCGGGCTGTCCGGAACCCGCTCGGCCAGCCGGTCGGCGGCTTCGATGACCTTGTCGAATTCGCGGGCGCCCAGGTGCGTGAAGATCAGCAGGATGTCGGCGCGGGAGATGGCGTCGCTTTGTGCGGCGATGGCCTCCAGCTCGCCGAGGGCCTGCTCGACGTTGCCGGCACGCAGCTGCCCCAGCGCCTGCTGGGTGCGGATCATCTCCGAGCCCGGCGCGAGCTCGGCGGCACGATTGAGAAGTTCCTGACCTTTTTCGACGTCACCATGGGTGAGGTAGGCACTGCCGAGCAGGGCCAGCGCCTGCACGTCCTGCAGTTCCTCGGCATTGAGGGCGTTGAGGGTGTTGATGGCTTCCCCGGGCTGCGCCCGCTGCAGCTTGATCGCACCCATCAGTTTCAGCGCCGGCGAGAACAGGGGGGCCTTGTCGAGAATGGCCGCCACCATGTTCTCGGCCTGCTCGTAGCGTTGCTCCGAGAACAGGATGTTGGCCAGCAACAGCTGCGACTGGGTGTGCCCGGGCGCTTGGGCGACCACCTTGAGCAGGTGGTCCTTGGCGACCTTCGGCTTGCGGTTGAGGTAGGCGCTGTAGCCGCGCAGGTATTCCACCATGGGGTTGTCGGGGATCAGGCCGGCCAGGTCGTCGATTTCCTTGTCGGCGGTGGCGAAATGGCGCTGCACCAGCATGGCATTGATGAGCCCGATGCGCGCCTGGGCCTGCAGCGGGCGCAGCTTCATGGCCTTGTCGAAGGCCGCCTCGGCCGTCTCGGCGTCGCCCGCCACCATGGCGTACTGGCCCTGGAGCATGTGCAGGTCGAAGTCCTGCGCCTGGATGGCCTCGGCCCGAGCCAGGGCAGCACCGGCGGCCCGCAGGTCCTCGTCGAACAGCGCGAGCCGGGTCTGTGCCAGCGCCAGGTCCAGGGACTCGTCCGCGCCGGCCAGGGCCAGGCCGGCCTCGAGTTCACGCCGGGCCTCGTCTTCCAGGCCGAGTGCCAGGGCGGACGTGGTGCGCAGGGATTGTGTCAGGGGGGTGGCGTCGGGTTGATCGGCTTCCGGCGCCTGGTCGAGCAGGTCGGCGTGCCTGCCCGCCATCGCGATTGCCCGCAACACCATGGTGTCGGCCTCGTCGCGCCGGTAACCCAGGGACGCGGCCTTCTCCAGTTCCTTGATGGCCGCCTCGGGGTCTCCGACCTCGAGGTAGGTCTCTCCGAGGAGCCAGCGCGCCTCGGCATTGTCGGGCATGGCCTGCAGGGTGTTCTTGAGTTCGATGATGCCGGCCTGGTAGCGCTTCTGCTCGAGCAGCTGCTTTGCGGAGCGGAACGAGGCTTCCGGGTCGGCCTGCTCCGAGCAGGCAGCGAGCACGCACAGGACGAGCGCGGCGAAACAGCGGGTGATGATGGGCCTCAGCACGGGCATTGACTCCTTTGCGGGCCGCCGCGGCCGATTCGGCGGACGACCTGGTGATCCCTGGACCATCTTAACGGCACGGCAGCCGATTCGGTATAATCGGGCGCCCGGCGTGCGGTTTCGGATGCGTAATATCGCGCCGGGGGCTGTCTCAACACGGGTTGCCCGATCATGAACCCGTACACACGCCCTGTCGGGAGAAACTGCTGTCATGAAACTGAAGTTTGCACTTATCGGCGCCATTGCCACCCTGACTGCCACCGGCGTACTGGCGAACGAATACCCAACCCTGGAACGCGTGGACCACGTGCTCACCTGCATGAAGCGCGAGGGCGGCCAGACGGTGGACAACCTTTACTCCTGCTCCTGCGAAATCGACGTCATCGCCCAGCAGATGACCTTCGACGATTTCAGCGAAGCGCGCACCTACGAAATCTACAAGCGCATGCCCGGCGAGAAGGGCGGCCTGTTCCGCGACAACGAGCGCGGCGAACAGATCACGGCGGCACTGGAGGCTGCGCGCAAGGACGCCATGAAGCGCTGTTTCGTGGGCCGCAAGCGCATCGATGAGGCTACCAAGAGTCAGTGACGCGTAAGCTGAAATATTGCGCTGCAACAAGGGCTTGTCGCCGAAAATGGTTGCTCTGCCGGGGCGTTCCGGGTAACTTGATTGCGGGGATGAGACGGGTCGCCCGGCCCGAATGCCGAGATGCGGGAGTCCCCCGCGAGGTGCGCTGGCGGAATGCAGCACTCGCAGAAAAAAAGCCATCAACAAAACAACCGGCCTGGCAGACAAACATTCGCTGTGACGCTTATCGTCGAAAGCGCGAAGCCCGCGCTTCGCCCCACACGAACCAAGGCGCTCCGCCGTCCTGAAGAAGGAGTGCATATGCACGAAGGCCTTCTCGACTGCACCGACGGCGTCATCTGCGCTACTGTCAATACAGATTCCAAGCCTGTCGCGTACCTTTTCGATCTCGGGGTACCGGCGGGCTCTAAATACAATAGAGAGATCGAACCTCAACTGTTAACAGTGTGAAGGAGGAGGTCATGAGAAAAGCATCGTTCAAACGATGGCTCCTGGCGGCCGCTTCACTCGCTTTGCTGCCAATTTCCGGATCGGTAATGGCCAATGCCGAGCTGGAGAAGCTGATGAAGGATCCGAACTACTGGGTCTTTCCAGGCGGAAACTACTGGAACTGGCGCTATAGCGAGCTGAAGCAGGTCAACACCCAGAACGCCCACAAGCTGCAAGCAGCCTGGACGTTCTCCACCGGCGTTCTTCGTGGACACGAAGGCGGCCCCCTGGTTCTGCCAGGTTCGGCCACCGGGCTGCCCCACGATACGCTCTACATCCACGCCGCTTTCCCGAACAACGTGTTCGCCATCAACCTCGACAACCTCGAGATTGTGTGGGAATTCGTGCCCGTTCAGGATTACGAGGAAACCGTTCCGGTCATGTGCTGCGACACGGTCAATCGTGGTCTGGGCTACGGGGAAGGCAAGATCTTCCTGCAGCAGGCCGACACCTGGCTGGTGGCTCTGGATGCCAAGAGCGGTGACGTGGTCTGGAAAACCAAGAATGGTGATCCCAAGCTTGGCCAGACCAACACCAATGCCCCGCACGTCATGAAGGACAAGGTCATCACTGGTATCAGTGGTGCCGAGTTCGGCGTGCGTTGCTGGCTGAACGCCTACGACATCAACACCGGTGAGCGCGTCTGGCGTGCGTACAGCATGGGTCCCGACGAGGACATGCTGGTCGACCCGCAGAAGACCACTTCCCTTGGCAAGCCGATCGGCAAGGATTCTTCACTGAAAACCTGGAAGGGTGACCAGTGGAAAATCGGCGGTGGCTCGACCTGGGGCTGGTGGCCGTACGACAAGGAAGAAAACCTTGTCTACTACGGCACGGGCAACCCGTCCACGTGGAACCCGGTGGTTCGCCCCGGTGACAACAAGTGGTCCATGACCATCATGGCCCGCGACGTTGACACCGGTATGGCCCGCTGGTTCTACCAGATGACGCCCCATGACGAGTGGGACTACGACGGTATCAACGAGATGATCCTCGTTGACATGAAGGTGAAGGGCAAGGACCGCAAGGCTCTCGTCCACTTCGACCGTAATGGTTTCGCTTACACCATGGATCGCGTCAGCGGTGAGCTGCTGGTCGCCGAGAAGTACGATCCGGCCGTCAACTGGGCCACGCACGTCGACATGAAGACGGGCCGCCCGCAGGTTGTGAAGCGCTACAGCACCCACGCCAACGGCGAAGATGTCAACACCACCGACATCTGCCCGGCGGCACTGGGTACGAAAGACCAGCAGCCGGCTGCCTTCAGCCCGCGCACTGGCCTTTTCTATGTGCCGACCAACCATGTCTGCATGAACTACGAGCCGGTCAGCGGCGGTGAATACGTGGCGGGTCAGCCGTACGTGAACGCCGTGCTGTCGATGTTCCCGGCTGGTCGTGTCATGGACGACGGCACCAACAACCTGGGCAACTTCATCGCCTGGGATGCCGACAAGGGCAAGATCGTCTGGTCGATTCCGGAGCGCTTCTCCGTATGGAGCGGTGCCCTGGCCACGGCCGGCGACGTTGTGTTCTACGGCAACCTTGAAGGTGAACTCAAGGCGATTGACGCGAACAGCGGCAAGCTGCTTTGGAAGTTCAAGACCCCGTCCGGCATTATCGGCAACGTTAATTCCTGGGGTCACAAGGGCAAGCAGTACGTCGGCATCCTGTCGGGTGTTGGTGGCTGGGCCGGTATCGGCATGGCCGCTGGCCTCATCAACGACACCGATGGTCTGGGTGCCGTGGGCGCCTACAAGGGCCTGAACACCTTCACCCGCCTTGGCGGTGTGCTCAGCGTGTTCAGCCTGCCGTAAGGGCCACGTAAAGCAATAACGAAGTAAGCTGTAAATATGAGCCCGGCATCTCTTCCAGAGGTGCCGGGCTTTTCTTTAAGAAGGGCGGTGCAGCATTTCAGCAGTGCTGCCGGCTGACACCGAAGGAATGACCTGCGCAATGAAACCGATAACC
>CAYGQN010000276.1:0-6131 GCA_964351795.1 uncultured Gammaproteobacteria bacterium | reverse complement strand
CATGGCGGCATACTCGCCATCGTCCGGTTCATGGCGGGAGCTGAAGATGACGGCCCAGTACGGCGGTGCGGGTGTTCGGCAGGCCTGGCGCATGGCAGCAACCCTCGATGTGGACAGGGCTCAATACTAAACCACCGGCCAGGGCCGCACTTGCAGCGCCGCGGCCCACGCGGGAAGCTTGGGCCCGTCATGGATCGTTATCACTGTTTTGCCGAACTGGCCGCCGCGCAGACCGAGGGTGAGGATTTCGCCGTGCGCCTGCGCCCGGGGCGCAGCGGCTATTGCATCGCGGCCCCGCACGGGGGCTGGATAGAACGCGGCACGGAGTACCTGGCCGATGCCGTGGCCGGTCGCGAGCACGCGTTCTACGCCTTCAGCGGGCTCAAGCGCCGCAGTGCCCATCTGCACATCACCTCCGACAACTTCGACGAGCCGCGGGCGCTGGCACTGCTGGCCGGCGTGGATACCGTGGTGACCTTCCACGGCGCGCGCGGCCGCGAGCGCTGCACCTGGTTCGGCGGCCTGGACATGGCCCTGCGCGCCAGCCTGCAGACTGCGCTGCGCGAGGCCGGTTTCCGCGCCGACGATGATGCCAGCCACACCCGCCAGGGCCGCGGTCGCAGCAACATCTGCAACCGGGGTCGACGCGGCCGCGGGGTGCAGGTGGAACTGCCGGTGGGCATGCGCAAGGCGCTGTTCGACTACATCGCCCCGCAGCGCTGCTGGCGCATCAATGCCGCCGGCGAGCGGTTCATCGCGGTATTCCGCGAGGTGCTGGCCTGATGGTCGACCACAGCGGCCGGGCGCGGGGCAGGATCCGTGCTGCCGGCGCCGGCCCGCTGCGCCGCTGCGCGCCCATGGCCTGTCATCCAGGCCCCCCGGGGCGGATCCGCACTGCGCTGCGGCGGTTCGTACAACGGGCGTGCGGCGGCTGGGCCGGACTGCGCCGACAGTCCGCCGCGGCGCATCATTCGGCCGGCGTTTCCAGTAGAATCGCGGCCCGGCGGCCGCCCTCACCGGGGCAGTTCGACCTTGCGTTTGTCCGGGTTGGCGCGGAACAGCACCAGCGTATGGCCGATGCGCTGGATGCGCTCGGCGCCGGTGCGGGTGCAGATGGTCTGGATGGCCTCGTCCCGGGCTTCCCGATCACCGACGCTCAGGCGCACCTTGAGCAGTTCGTGGTCATCGAGCGCCTGGTTGATTTCGGCGATGACGGCGTCACTGGCGCCGGCCTGGCCGACGAGGACGATGGGGCGACGGTCGTGGGCGAGACCGCGCAAGTACCTGACCTGGGCTGGCTTGAGCGACATGGGTCCCCTGGCTGTGGCGCTGGGCCCGGCGAGCAGCGTCGCGGCGCCTCGTCGGGGGAGTTAACCTTGAAACCGGCAGCGCCGCGCGGCGGCGGCTGCGAGGAGTGGAACGTTGAAGAAGGATAGCACCAGCATCGATACACAAGCACTGGCGTCGCGCCGGCAAGCGCTGCAGGCGCGCTTTGACGAGGCCAAGGCCCGCGGCCTGGCGCTGGACATGACCCGGGGCAAACCCTGCGCCGAGCAGCTCGACCTCAGCAACGGTCTGCTCGATACCGTCACCTCCACGGATCACAGCGACAGTGACGGCGATACCCGCAACTACGGCGGCATCGACGGCATGCCGGCCGCGAAAGCGCTGTTCGCCGACTACATGGGCGTCACCCCCGGGGAGATCATCATCGGCGGCAACAGTTCGCTGAACATGATGCACGACCTGCTGCGCGATGCCTGGGTGCAGGGCTTCGCCGACAGCGAGGACCCCTGGAGCCGGTTGCCGGAGGTGAAGTTCCTGTGCCCCAGCCCCGGCTACGATCGCCACTTCACCATCTGCGAGTACTTCGGCATTGAAATGGTGGCCGTGCCCATGAACGCCGACGGCCCGGACATGGACGAGGTCGAGCGTCTGGCGGGCTCGGACCCGGCCTTCCGCGGCATGTGGGTGGTACCGCGTTACAGCAACCCCACCGGGGTGACCTGCAGCGACGAGGTGGTGCAGCGCCTGGCGCGCATGAAAACCGCGGCGCGGGATTTCCGCATCCTCTGGGATGACGCCTATGCCGTGCACGATCTCGGCGATGAGCCGGATCGCCTGCTGAACCTCCTGGACGAGTGCAAACGCGCCGGCAACGGCAACCGCGTGGTGATGTTCGGTTCCACGTCCAAGATCAGCTTTGCCGGCGCCGGCGTCGCCATGCTGGCCGCCAGCGAGCCCAACATCGAGGAAATCCGCAAGCGCATCGGCACCCAGAGCATCGGCCCGGACAAGATCAACCAGCTTCGCCACGTGCGCTTCTTCGGCGACATGGACGGTATCCGCGCGCACATGAAAAAGCAGGCGGCAATCATCCGGCCGAAGTTCGACATCGTGCTGGACACCCTGGAGCGCGAGCTGGGCGGCAGCGGTGTGGCCGAGTGGTCTCGACCCAACGGCGGCTACTTCGTCAGTGTTGACACCCTCGACGGCTGCGCCCGCCGCACGGTGGCGCTGGCCGCCGAGGCCGGTGTGAAACTGACCCCGGCCGGGGCCAGCTTCCCCTACGGCCGCGACCCGCGGGATCGCAACATCCGGCTGGCGCCCACCTTCCCCAAGAGCGCCGACGTGCAGGCGGCCATGGACATCTTCTGCCTGGCGGTGCTGCTCGCCAGCATCGAGAAGCTCTGCGACAGCGAGGCCGCCTGAGCCCGGCCCCCGGCGGGCGGGGAGCACGGTGGACTCGGTAACGCAGATCGCCCTCGGCGCCGCCGTCGGTCATGTCGCCGGCGGTCACGTGCTCGGCCGGCGCGCGCTGGCCTGGGGGGCGGTGCTGGGCACGCTGCCTGACCTTGACGCCCTGTACCCGTTCGCCGATGCGGTCAGCGCCTTCACCTGGCATCGGGGCTACAGTCATTCCCTGATCGTGCTGACCGCGGTCGCGCCCCTGCTGGCCTGGGCGGGCGTGCGCTGGCACGGCCTGGCCGGCCCGGCGCGCTGGCACTGGCTGCTGGCGGTATGGCTGTGCCTGGTCACGCATCCACTGCTGGATGCCTGCACCATCTACGGCACCCAGTTGCTGTTGCCATTGACCGATCATCCCTTCGGGCTGGGTTCGATCTTCATCATCGACCCGCTGTACACCCTGCCGCTGCTGGTGGGCGTGACAGTGGCCGCACTGGCCTGGCGCGACCGGGATATCGGCGTGCGCTTCAACCGCTTCGGCCTGGTGCTGAGCACCGTGTACCTGGCGGCGGGCATTGCCGTGCAGCAGGGCCTGACCGCCTCGGCGCAGCGCGCGCTCGCCGCACGCGATGTGGAAGGTGCGCGCGTGCTGGTGCAGCCGACGCCGTTCAACACGGTGCTGTGGCGGGTGCTCGCCCGCGTGCCGGGCGGTTACTGGGAGGGCTACCGCTCGCTGCTGGACCCGGAGGCGCCACTGGCGCTGACCTGGTACGCCAGTGACGATGAAGCGCTCGCCCGGCTGCCGTCGCGGCCGGCGGCGGCCCGGCTGCAGTGGTTCAGCAAGGGTCTGTACGGTGTGCTCGAGGTGCCCGGCGGGATGATCATCTCCGACCTGCGCATGGGCCTGGAGCCGTTCTACGTGTTCAGCTTCCTGCTTGCCGACGGTGGCGCGGCCGCTGCGCCGGTGCGCCGTGTCGGCGGGCAGCGGCCCCTGGGAGGGGCGCTGCGGCTGCTCTGGGAGCGCGCGGTTGATCCTGCCGTGCGGGTGGATGCCGTGGCCCTGCGCGCCGTGGCCGGCCTGCCGGCCTGCGCGGATCCGCGCCGCCTGGCGGCAGGCGAGACCGGCACGGCCGGCACGGTCGAGTGCTGACGGGCTGGCGCTGGTGGTTGCCGGGGCTGGCCTTCCTCGCCCTTGGGGCCGCCGCGCTGCTGGCCGGTCGCCACGCCGGCCAGAGCGGCACCGCGGTCGCCCTGACCGCCGCCGATGCGGCGTTGCTGCCGGATCGCCCGGCCATCGCGCTTGCCGTGGGGCGTCAGCGGCTTGAAGGCAGCGAACAGCGCACGCGGACCGATTACGCCGGTGGGTCCAGCGTACTCGAGTACCGCTTCCAGGGCAGCGGCGATGACAGCCACCTGTTCGTGCGCATCGCCGTGCAGCGGGAGGCCTCGGCGCTGGCGGCGCGCCTGGCGATGGCGGGCCTGTGGGATCGCACGCTCGAGGAGTTGCAGGCCAGCGAGGCCGGCTTCGCGCTGGTGCCCCGCGATGACCTGTTCAACTGGGGCGAAGCCAGCCGCTTCGGCCACCTGCAACTGCATGGCCGGGCACGCGGGGTGGTGCTCATCGCCCGCGCCGGGGCCGACGTGTTCCACCTGCTGGGGATCGGCTTCGGCTTCGATGACCACTTCAAACTGGTTATGCTGGTCGCGCCCCTGCTGGAGGCGCTGCCCGGGGCGCCGGCAGCCAACGATGCGACGGAGTCACCATGAAAAGCGCTGTTTTTGCCGCCCTGCTGCCCTGCGCACTGCTGCTGGTGGCCTGCTCCAGCAACGCCCCCGACCGGGTTGCCGAGCAGTTGCGCGAGACGCTGGCCGCCTACCAGACGGCGCTGATGGCGCGCGACGGTGCCGCCGCTGTGGACCTGGTCAGCGCGACCACGCACGAGTACTACAGCGCCATTCGCGAGATCGCCCTGTACGGGCCGGCCGCGCGGGTGCGCAAGATGCCGATCACCGATCGCATCCAGGTGCTGCTGGTGCGCAGCCGCATCGACGCCGCCGCGCTCAAGGAGATGGACGGCGCGCGCCTGTTCCGGTACTACGTGGACCATGGCTGGACCGGCGGGGGCGCCAGCCTGCGTCGCACGCAGCTGGCGGATTTCCGCATCAGTGGCGACGTGGCCACCGCGGCGCAGATGGACGGCAACCGGCCCTCGGCCTTGCGCTGGCGCTTCGAGCGCGAGAACCATCGCTGGCGGATTGACCTTACGTCCCTGCTGCCGCTGGCCGAGCAGGCCATGCGCGAGGCCCTGTCGCGCACGCCGCTCGGCGAGGACGAGTTCGTCCTGCGCGCCATCGAAGCGCAGTCGCTGGTTCCGGTGAACGATACGATCTGGCAACCACTCAGCCCGCGCCTGAACTAGGCCCGTACTTTCATTCCCGCACAACCTCCGAGGAGACACCATGACCCCCATCCGCAAGCCCCTGCGCAGCCTGCTGGCCCTGCTGCTGAGCCTTGTTGCCGCCACCGCGGCCGCAGAGCCCGATCCCGCCCTGGTGGCCGCCGTGGCCGGCGAGCATCGCGACCCGGCCAACGTCGCCCGCGATCCCTGGCGTCACCCGCTGGAGACGCTGGATTTTTTCGGCCTGGCGCCGGCCATGACCGTGGTGGAAATCACCCCGGGCGGCGGCTGGTACACCGAGATCCTGGCGGGCGCGCTCGCCGGCGAGGGCAAGCTGTATGCCGCCGGCTTCCCGGTCTCGGCCGGCAACGCCCCGGGCTGGATGCAGCAGATGCACGATGCCTTCCTGGCCATGCTGGCGGCGAAGCCGGCGATTTACGGCCACGTCACGGTGACCGAACTCGGCGGCAGTGCCGATGCGGCGATCGCCCCGGCCGGCAGCGCTGACCTGGTCCTGACCTTCCGCAACGTGCACAACTGGATGAAGGCCGGTACGGCCGATGCGGTGTTCGCGGCCATGCACCAGGCGCTGAAATCCGGTGGCACGCTGGGCGTTGTCGAGCACCGCGCGCCGGCCGGCACCAGCGAGGAGCGGATGATCGAGTCGGGCTACGTGACCGAGGCGAAGGTGAAGGCACTCGCTGCCGCCGCCGGCTTCGAGTTCGTGGCGGCCTCCGAGGTCAACGCCAACCCCGCCGACACGGCTGATCATCCCGCCGGCGTGTGGACCCTGCCGCCGCGGCTGCGCCTGGGCGAGCAGGATCGCGACAAGTACCTCGCCATCGGCGAAAGCGACCGCATGACGCTGAAATTCCGCAAGCCCTGAGGCCGCTTCAGCCCCGCTCCAGGGCCGCCGCCAGCGGCAGGTCGCGCAGGCGCCTGCCGCTGGCGGCGAACACCGCATTGGCGATGGCCGGTGCCACCGCTGGCACCGCCCTCACGCCCACCCCGCCCCGCGCCTCGCCGATGGCCATGATCTAGCCC
>CAYGQN010000275.1:0-6220 GCA_964351795.1 uncultured Gammaproteobacteria bacterium | reverse complement strand
GTCGATGACCCGCCCGTGGCCGGCCATACGGCCCTGCATCACGCCGCCATGGCCGGCCACGGGCGGGTCATCGACCGCCTGCTCGCCGTGGGTGCCGATATCAACGCCCGCAGTCATGCAGGCCAGTCCGCGGCCATGCTGGCGACGCTGCACCGGCAGCGTGGCATTGTGCAGCAACTGGCCGCCCGCGGCGCCGACATGCAGGGCGTGCGCGCGCCCTGAACCGGAGGCTGCGCCGCCTCCGGGACGGTATCCTGACGCACCGCAACACCCGTGTTCGGGTCGAGCCGGCAACGGGCCTGCTCGTCCTGCGCTGTGCAGCAAAATGGCACAGGCAAGGGCCCGGTGCGCTTACCGGCAGAGGGCGCCATACGGCCCCGCGGATCTGGGCAAGGGCCCTGCCTTCGGCTACCGTGGCAGACCCGATGAATACACACGCCAGCCGCCGATTCGCGCGACAGTCCACGGCACGCGCCGCGCACTGCGCGGCGCCGGATCGACGGCCGGCAAGCAACGCGCCAGGAGACGCATGAACAAGCACCTACGCTTACGCCGCGCGCTGGCCGGCCCGGTCATTGCCTTGTCGCTGGCCGCCGGCGCCAGCGCTTCGGACTGGGAACGTTACGGCCTGGGATACGACAACCAGCGCTTCAGCAATCTTGCCCAGATCAACCGCGACAACGTCGCCGACCTGCAACCCGCCTGGTCGGTGCATACCGGCCGGGTCGGCTCGTTCCAGGCGACCCCGATCGTGCGCGATGGCGTGATGTACGTCAGCACGGCGTGGAACGACGTGCTGGCACTGGATGCGATCAGCGGCGAGCAGCTGTGGCGCTACGTGCACGAGCCCACCACCACCGATACCTGCTGCGGGCCGGCCAACCGCGGCGTCGGGGTGGACGAGGAACGCGTCTACCTCACCACCATCGACGCGCGGGTCATCGCCCTCGACCGGACCAGCGGTACCGTCGTCTGGGACATCCCGCTCATCGACCCGGACAGCGGCGTGGCCGAAGCGCTCAGCGCCATCACCGGGGTAGCCGAACTCGATGGCGCGGCCGCCACCGGCCATACCGGCTACAGCGCCAACATGGCCCCGCAGATCGTCGATGGCCTGGTCCTGGCTGGCATCACCGGTGCCGGCTACGGCCTGCACGTGGAGGTCGAGGAAAATGGCCAGACCATGCTGTCGGTGGCGGGCCTGGGCGGCGGCGACCACGGCCTGCGAGGCTTCCTGGTGGCCCTGGACGCCGGCACCGGCGAGGAGCGCTGGCGCTGGCACAGCGCCGAGGGACCGGGCTGGGAGGGCGACTACGTGCAGCATGTGGACGGCGACGTGCCACTCAACCGCGACATCGACACCGAGCGCGCGCTGGCCGATCGCTACCGCGATGCCTGGCGCCTGGGCGGGGGCTCCATCTGGACCACGCCGGCGGTGGACGTCAAGCGACGCATGGTGTTCATCGGCACCGGGAATCCGGCACCGCAGATGGACGATGCCACCCGCCCCGGCGACAACCTGTACACGGTAAGCCTGGTGGCTTTGTCGCTGGATACCGGCAAGCGGATCTGGCATTACCAGCAGGTCCCGCATGATCGCTGGGGTTACGACGTGGCCAGCCCGCCAGTGCTTTTCTCGCTGCCAGTGGGCGGGAAGATGCGCAAGGTTGTCGGCCAGGCCGCGAAAACCGGCTGGTTCTACATCCACGACCGGTTCACCGGCAAACTGCTGAAGAAGACCGAGCCCTTCGCCCCGCAGGAGAACCTGTTCGCACGACCGACCGCCGAGGGGGTCCGGATCGCGCCATCCACCTATGGTGCCTGCTCCTGGTCGCCGGTGTCGGTGGACGAGGCCAACCGCCGGGTCTACATCGCCGGCACCCACCAGCCGGCCATGTACTACAGCCGCACGCTGCCACCGGACCCGGACCGCCCCTGGTCCAGCTACACCTTCTTCAAGCCCGTCGCCGGTGAAGGCCACGGCCTGCTGAGTTCCCTGGACCTCATCAGCGGCGAACTGCGCTGGCAGCTGGAAACCGAAGAGCCGCTGGTGGGCGGGGTGCTGGCCACCGCCGGCGGGCTCGTGTTCAACGGCGAGGGTAACGGCCGCTTCGCCGCCTACGATGCCGACAGCGGCCGGCTGCTGTGGCAGCACCGGGCCACGGCCGGGGTGAACGCGCCCGCGATCACCTACAGCGTCGGCGGAGTGCAGTACATCGCGGTGGCAGCCGGCGGCAACAGCCTGTACGGGTATACCACGGGCGACGAGATCATTGCTTTCCGCCTGCCGGAGTAAAGCGCGCGGCGGGCGCCGGCGCGCCGGCAGCGCCTGACGTGGACGCCGGGACATGGGGACAGGCCGGCCGGCGTTTCTACCACCGTGGTTACCCGGTGTTCTACCGGGAGGAAGGCGAGGGCAGCGAAACCATCGTGTTCCTGCACGGGTTTCCGACCGCTTCCTGGGACTGGCATCGCCTGTGGCCGGTGTTCCGCGGGCGCTACCGGCTCGTGACGCTGGACTTCCTCGGCTTCGGCTTCTCGGCCAAGCCGCGCGGCTACCACTACTCGCTGCTCGACCAGGCCGAGCTGCTGGAGACGCTGCTGGCGGCGCTGGGCGTTGCCTCGGCGCACCTGTTCGCGCACGAGTACGGCGGCGCGGTGGCCCAGGAACTGCTCGCCCGCCAGGAAGCCGGGCAGCCCGCCTCCGCCTGCCGGCTGCGCTCAGTGTGCTGGCTCAATGGCGGCCTGTTCCCGGATGCGCACCGGGTTCCGCCGGCGCTGCGACTCATGCTGTCTCCGGCCGGACCGCTGCTCGGGCGTTTGCTGCGCGAACGCCTGTTCGCGACCCACATGCGCCGGCTGTTCGCGCCCGGCACAGGCCCTGACGCCGAGGATATCGACAGCTTCTGGACACTGATCAGCGCCGAAGACGGCGGCCGGATCATGCACCGTCTGCTGCACTATCTTGCAGAGACGCGCATGCACGCCGGGCGCTGGCTGCAGGCGATGCAGGGCACGCGCGTACCCCTGCGCTTCATCAACGGCAGCCTCGACCCGCTGGCGGGCGAACCCATGGCCGAGCGTTACTGCGCACTCATCCCGGAGCCGGACGTGGTGCGTCTGCACACCATCGGCCACTACCCGCACATGGAGGCGCCGATGATGGTGGCGCAGGAATACATCCGCTTCCTGCGCCGGGCGCGGGCACGATCCTGACGCCCTGCTGCCGGTGCGGAGTGCGAACACATCGCCGCTACTCGCACCACTGCCGGGAAGGCTCTTATACTTGCCGGCCAGGGTCACGGGCGATACGCCCGGGGCCCGACCTGGATCGCGGCGGAGGGGGCATCATGGCGCAACTGGCAGGGCATCATCACATCACACTGTGCGTGGGCGATGCGCAGGAAGACTACGATTTCCACACCGGGGTCCTTGGCCTGAAGAGCGTGAAGAAGACCCTGCTCTACGATGGCACCGCGCCCATCTATCACCTGTATTACGGCAACGACAACGGCGATCCGGGCACCCTGGTGACCACCTTCCCCATGCGCCACACGGGCGTGAAGGGCCGGCCCGGCTCCGGCCAGATCGATCGCCTGATGCTGGCCATCCCGGCGGGCGCGGCCGCGTACTGGGCCCGGCGCCTTGGCGATGCCGGTTTCAGCGTGCGCGAGCACGAATACCTCGGTGAGCGGCGGCTGGATTTCGATCACCCCTGCGGCATCGGCTACGCCCTGGTGGAAGCGCCACAGGATGCGCGCCCGGGCTGCACCGGCGGCGGCATCAGCGACGAGGTGGCGATTCGCGGCACCCACGGCATCAGCGTGACGGTGCGCGACCAGGGCCTCATGGACGATTTCGTCACCGGCGGCTGGAGCTGCCGTCGCGGCGTCGATGAGCAGGCCACCACCCGCTACGAGATGGGTGCCGGCGGCACGGGCAGCATCGTGGATGTGCTGGAGGCGCCGGACCTGGCGCAGGGCAGCTGGACCTTTGGCGAGGGCACAGTGCATCACTGCGCGTTCATCGCAGCGGACCTGGCGGCGCAGTCGGCCATCAAGGCACACGTGGAGGGCATGGGCTTCACCGACTGCTCCGACGTGAAGGACCGCGGCTATTTCGACTCGGTCTACGTGCGCACACCCGGCGGCGCGCTGTTCGAGGCCTGCGTGTCCAAGCCCGAGGGCTTCACCATCGATGAACCGCGCGAGGCACTGGGCAGCGCATTGATGATCTCCCCGCAATTCCAGGCCCAGCGCGAGGAAATCATCGCCCAGGTCGGCGAGCTGCGCTACTGAGGCCGGCGTGAGCACCAACCCGCACCTGGAACTCACCTGCGCCAGCGCCGGCAGCCCGCCCGCCGATGCCGACGGGGCCGTGGTATTGCTGCATGGCCGCGGCCGGGACACCGATGACATCCTGCAACTGGCCGGGCAGTGGCGACTGCCGGGCCTGCATTACCGTGCCCCGCCCGCGGCCGGCGCCAGCTGGTACCCGAACGGCTTCATGGCGCCGATTGCCGACAACCAGCCGATGCTCGACCACGCCATCGCCACGGTGGATGCGGTTGTCGATGCCCTGCTGGCGGCGGGGTTTCGCAGTGAGCGGATCGCCATCGCCGGTTTTTCCCAGGGCGCCTGCCTGGCCTGCGAGTATGCGCTGCAGCGCCCCCGGCGCTACGGCGCGATCATCGCCTTCACCGGCGGTGCCATCGGCCCCGATGGCACCGACTGGCCTGCGAGCGATGCCCTGCAGGGCACCCCGGTATTCCTCGGCAGCAGCGACATCGACGAATGGGTGCCCGAGCCCCGCGTCCACGAGACCGCGGCCCTGTTCCACGTTCGTGGCGCCGAGGTGGACACGCGCATCTACCCCGGGATGGCGCACCTGGTCTGCGACGACGAGATTGCCGCCGGCCGGGCACTGCTGCAGACGATGACGGCGGCCGACACGCCTGCCTGAGAAGCGGGGGCTGAGCCCATGGCACAGGATTTCCAATGGCTTGCCCGGCAGCAGCGCCGCTCCGCGGCCGCGGCCGCCGGCCTTGCCAACCGCGACACGCCGTTCATCCGCAACTGCTGGTACGTCGCCGCGCGCTCGGACGAAATCTCCCGCGAGCTGATGGCACGCACCATCCTGGGCAGCCCGGTGCTGCTGTTCCGCAAGACCGACGGCACGGCGGTAGCCCTGCAGAACCGCTGCGCGCACCGTTCCTTTCCGCTCGACAAGGGCAAACTGGACGGCGACACGGTGGTCTGCGGCTACCACGGCCTGCGCTACGACTGCCAGGGGCGCTGCATCGGCATTCCCATGCTCGAACGCGATCTGCCGTCCATCGCCATCCGCGCCTACCCGGTGATCGAGCGGCCGCCGTTCGTGTGGCTGTGGACCGGTGATCCCGCTCTGTGCGATGAGGCCGCGCTGCCGCACCCGGACTGGCTCGGCCACGCCGACTGGGATTACTACATCGGCTACGTGAACCCGCAGGGCAGCTACGTGCATATGCACGAGAACCTGCTGGACCTGTCGCACCTGTCGTTCCTGCACGAGACCACTTTCGGCACACCCGAATACGCCACCGCGCCGGTGGAGATGCACATCGACGGCACCGACGTCCAGGTGTGGCGGGAAGTGCAGTGCGTCCTGCCCGACATCTACGCGAAGCCGCTGGGCTGGCAGGGCCAGAAGGCGGTGCGCCGCTCCGGCTCGCAGTTCGTTTCGCCGGCCCTGCATGTGAACACCGGCCTGCTGCGCAACCTTGAACGGCCCGAGGCCGACCAGCAGCCGCTGCCCACGGTGAAGGTGGCGCAGCTGCTCACGCCCGAAACGGCTGATTCGCTGCACTACTACTACGCGGTGTGCCGCAACTTCGCGCGGGGCAACGCCGAGGTCGACGCGTTCATGCTGCGCGCCCAGGGCATGGCCTTCAACGAGGATGTGTTCGCGCTGGAGCAGCTCAGCCGGATGCACGCCGAGGAGGATCCGGCCTTCTTCTACGAGCTGAACATCCCCACCGATCGGCCCGGCCTTGAGATGAAGCGCCACCTGAAGGCGCTGGCCGATGCCGAGGCACAGCCCGGCGCCACGCCCTGACGCGCACCCGCCGCGTTCCACAGCGCTCGGCCCACCTCCCGTAGGAGCGGCTTCAGCCGCGAATCCCCCCGCGCCCGGCCCACCCCCCGTAGGAGCGGCTGCAGCCGCGATAGCGCCGGGGTCGCGC
>CAYGQN010000274.1:0-6234 GCA_964351795.1 uncultured Gammaproteobacteria bacterium | reverse complement strand
CAGATCCTCACCGCACTGGCCACCTCCTTCATCGCCTACCCGGCCCTGCGCCTGAGCGGACGGCTCAGGCCGGGCGCGGCCGCACGATGAACCAGTCCGCCAGCATGATGCCGGAGAAGCACATCGTCAGCACCCCCAGGATCACCAGGAAATCGTTGAACCACAGCAGGAAGTCCTCGGCCAGGAACAGCAGTGACAGCAGGTTGGCCAGCACCACGAAGAACAGCCGCCCCGGCCGCCAGCGGAACAACGCATCGAAGATGTTGGCGAGCGACAGGGAACTGCTGTAGGTGTTGAGCACCTGGGCCTTGGACTGGGCGGCCACCATCAGGAAGGTCCCCAGCACGCCGCCGAACACGATGAAGGCCGCGGCCACGCGGTCCGGGTTGGCCAGGGCCACCTCGCGCGCGGCCGCGCGGCTGAGCCCTTGCACCTCGACGTAGTAATCCGTGAGCGCCGGCAGACCGGCGTACATGATGATTGCGCCCAGGAAGATCATCACCACGTCGAGGGCGAAATTGCCGAGGAAGGCGGCGATGCCGATATCCAGCGAGCTGCGCGACCAGCGCCCGAGGTCGGCGTCGATCAGCGCCAGCGCGCCGGCCGAGCCGGCCAGCAGGTTGATGCAGAAGATGAGCTTGCCGGTGTCGGTCTGGGCGCCGAGCGCCGCCAGGCTGGCCGCCGGCAGCTGCGCGCCATAGGTCATGACGCTGGTCCAGGACTGCCCGGACTCGCCCACGATGCCCACCATCATGTACACCAGCACGCCGAGAAAACCCACCACCATCAGCGCCGAGACCCGCGTGACCACGGTGAAGCCCCAGGCGGTGAGTGCGATCCAGGCCAGGGTCAGCGTGCCGTAACACAGCACCCGGGCGGCCAGGGTGTCCTCGGCGCCCAGCCAGAACAGGAAACCCTTGTACAACAGCACGTTCTCCACGGCGATGAAGCCGATGATCATGAACGCGAAAATGGACGAGGCGACCACCGAACCGCGCACCCCGAAGCCGTAGCGGCGTGCCATCACCGTACTGGACAGGCCGGAGCGATAGGCGATATGGCCCGTACCCCAGCCAAGCAGGCCGCCGATGACGGCGACGATGAGACCGGCGACAAGGGCGATCTTCACGCCGGCCACCGAGGCGATGAGCGCGCCGATGAACAGCTGGACCAGCGTGGTGACGATGCCGACCGTGTTCCAGGACATGGCCAGCCAGGAATGGCGTTCGCCGGCCGGCACCTGTTCCAGGGCGTGATCTTCGATGCGGGCCTTCAGGCTGTCGGGTTCTGTCATGGGCCGGCATCTTACGCCATGCGCTGCGCCGGGTATCGCGGGCAGTGGCCGCGCCATGCCGTTACACTGCGCGGCTGAAACCAAATGGCGGGAGTGCACTGATGACGGAGTTTCTGGACGGCCTGTTCGGCATACGTGGGCGGGTGGTTCTCATCACCGGCGGTGGCAAGGGCATTGGCTACCACATGGCCGAGGCGCTGGTGCGGGCCGGCGCGCGCGTGTACCTGTGCTCGCGGGACGGGCAGGCCTGCGAGGCGGCCGCGCAGGCGCTGTCCGCCGAGGGCGAGTGCATCGGCTTCGGCGCGGATATCGCGACGGCCGAGGGCATCGGGACCGTCGTGCAGTTCCTCGGTGAGCGCGAGCAGGCTCTGCATGCGCTGTTCAACAATGCCGGCCGCTCCTGGGGCGCGGAACTCGACGCCTTCCCGGAGGACGCCTGGGGCGCCGTGATGGACCTGAACGTGAAAACGCCGTTCTTCCTGGTGCAGCGGCTGCTGCCGTTGCTGGAGGCGGGGGGCAGTGCCGACAACCCGGCGCGGGTGATCAACATCGGTTCCATTGCCGGGGTCGTCGCCGCCTCTCTGAACGCCTGGTCCTACGGGCCCAGCAAGGCCGCTGTGCACCAGCTCACGCGGATGCTGGCGCGGGACCTGTGCGAACGGCACATCAACGTCAATGCCATCGCCCCGGGCTGGTTCCGCAGCCGCATGACCCGGCACCTGTACGCGGACGATGCCGTCGAGCAGGCGCACCTGGAAACCGTGCCCATGGCCCGCTTCGGCAATCCGGAGGAGATCGGGGCGCTGGCGCTGTACCTCACTGCCCCGGCAAGCGCCTACATGACCGGTGCCATCATTCCGCTCGATGGCGGCGTGACACTGGTGCAATAGCCCCCCGCGCTGGCGGGCCGTGTGCTTCGGGGGCGCGGTCCCCTGACCGCGCGCCGTGGTTCAGTCCAGCTCGACGATATCGTTCAGGGTCTGGCTGATGAAGGCCAGGGGCACGTTCAGCGCCCCGGCCACGGCTTCGAGGACGCGGCGTTCGGGCGCCGTGGTGCGACCGTCGGCGCGGGCCACCAGGCACAGGTCACGGATGACCTGCATGCGCTGGGGCGGGCTGGTGAGTTCACGGGCCTGGGCGGCACGGCGCGGCATTTCCTGGCGCAGGCGCTGCAGATCCAGGCGCTCGGTGTAGGCGCCATCGCCGAAGAATTTCTCGAACACCGCGATCTCCTCCTCGCTGATGCCATCGCTGGCATCGGCCACCGCGATGGCGCCGGCGAACAGCAGCCGGCGCATGGCCTCGGCGGCCTCGGTGCGACCCTCCAGGTAGCTCGGTTCCATCAGGCTCATCAGCCCCTGCACGGCCACGTCGAGGTCCGCCCCGCTCATGCCCTTGCCGGCCGGGGCGAGGCCTGAGCGGAAGAACAGTGCCAGCGCCTTCACCCGCAGCGGACTGAACGGATGGGTGGAGAACCAGTCCTCGCGCGGGCCGGACGGCCCGTTGCCGGCATCGCCGGCCTGCATGTCATCGATCTGCGCCAGGAACGCACGCAGGTCGAAGTCGATGATGTCGTCGCCCAGCCCGGAGGTCATACGGAACAGCGCCCGGCCGACGCTCTCGAAGTCGCGCGCACAGTGTGCCCCGGCGCGGTCGGCGGACACCTCCGCGTAGCGGCTCCAGGCGAACAGCTTCAGCGCCAGCTGCGGTCCGGGGTTCTGGCTGCCGTTGAGGATCCAGCCGATGGGAATGTCATGATGCCCGTACAGGTGGTGGCCGAGTTCGTGGCCCATCACGAAGCACAGTTCGCGGCCGCGGAAATTCTCGAGCAGCGCCGAGGAGAACATCACGAACAGTCGCCCTTCCTCGGGTTTGACGCAGGCGGCGTTGAACTGCGGGCTGGCGTAGACGTACAACTCCACGGGGATGTCGATGCCAAGGGCATCGATGCACTCCCCGGCGATGGCATGCACGCCCGGCGCCATGGTGCTGCTCAGGCGTACCGAGGTGGCCAGCAGGCGGCGACGCACGCCGAGCGGGCCCTTCTCCTCCAGCTGCGCCACCTGCTCGCGGACCTTCGCCACCTGCCGTTCGGCCAGCAGCGATTCGAACAGCTTCTTGTCGGTACTGCAGCGGATGTCCATCCCAGCGGTCATCGTCAGTGTCTCCGTTCGCATCCCGCGGCATCGCAGTCGATAGCCGTGCCGCTGTCAACATACGCGCCGGCCGGCGGCTGTGCACGGGGGGGACGGTCAAGGACCGGCCGGCCGGGCCGATACACAGGGCAGGACCCCGGTAGAAGGACACCACCGGACAATGGATTACGCATTCAGCAGCAGCGCGGCGCTGGCCCTTGCGCGCCAGCGCAACGGCCTGGCGCTGTCACGGCAACTCCTGGAGTTACTGGACGCGGTGGACTGGGTCAAGGCCGTGGACCTGCTGGAGGTCTACGGAATGCCGGTCATGCCCTGCAGCGAGCCGGTGCCCGATGACATCGTGATCAGGCGTTTCGATGCCGGCACCGGTGTCGGGCGCGCGGAGGAGCCGGATCTGCACGGCGTGTCGGAGTGCCTGCGGCTGCGCCAGGCCATTCTCGGCCGACCGGACCGCCAGGGGCGGGCCCGGCTGCTGCTGCCGGTGCCCGGCCGGGGCAATCCCGTGCGTATCCTGGTGATGCATGGTCTGTCGGAGGAGCCCGGGGCCCGCGTGCAGCTGCTGCAATTGCTGGAGCTGTATGGCAACCAGGCCGAGCTGCTCGACAGTCGCGAGCGCGATCAGCTCACCGGCCTGCTGAATCGTCAGGCCTTCAACGGACGCTTCACGTCATTGCAGCAGGCCGCGAGCACGGACAAGGCGCAAGCGCTCTGGCTCGCCCTGCTGGACATCGATCACTTCAAGCACATCAATGACACCCAGGGTCACCTGTTCGGCGACGAAGTGCTGCTGCAGTTCGCCGGCATCATGGAATCGAGCTTCCGCTACTCCGACTACCTGTTCCGTTATGGTGGCGAGGAGTTCATCGTGCTCATGCAATGCTGCGAGGCGGGCGCGAGTGCCGCCCTGCAGCGCTTCCGCCAGGCGGTGGCCCGGCACCGGTTCCCCGGCCTCGAGCAGCTGACCGTCAGCATCGGTTACGCACGCGCCACGCCCGGTGTACTGCCGGCCAGCCTGGTCGACAAGGCCGACCAGGCACTCTACGAAGCCAAGAATGCCGGTCGCAACCGTATCGTGGCGGCGGCAGGGGGCAGCGGCAGGCCGGTGCCGGTGCAGCTGGAATCCTGCTGATTCCGGGCGGTTAATCCGCCGCCAGCAGCCGTTTGTCGTCGGCGTTGTCCCGCACTGGCGCGCTGGCGAGCAGCACCTGCGCCAGGGTGTTCTGGTCGATCGGCTTGGAGACGTAGTCGTCCATGCCCGCATCCAGGCAGCGCTGCCGATCGCCCTGCATCGCGTTGGCCGTCATGGCGATCACCGGGATTTGACTGTTGCGCACGCCGCCCTGGCCCGAGCGGATGGCGGCGGTGGCGGCAAAGCCGTCCATGACGGGCATCTGGCAGTCCATCAGTACGATGTCGAAATCCGCGCCGGCCAGTAGCGCCAGTGCCGCCTCGCCGTGCTCGGCAGTCTCGACCTCGCAGCGCAGGCGTTGCAGCATGCCCCGCGCTACCATCTGGTTGACCTGGTTGTCCTCGACCAGCAGAACCCGCAGCCCGGCGGGAAGCAGGGTGCTCACGGTTGCGGAGGATGACCGCAGGGCGTCGGCCCTCGTGTTCTCACCCGGGCGGACCCGCACCTCGAAGCGGAATTCGCTGCCTGCGCCGGGCGTGGAGCGCATCGCGATGCTGCCGGACATCATCTCCACCAGGCGCCGGGCAATGGCCAGGCCGAGGCCGGTGCCACCGAAGCGCCGGGTGGTGGAGCTGTCGGCCTGTTCGAATCGCTCGAACAGGTGGGTAGCCTGTTCCGCGCTGACACCGATGCCGGTGTCGATGACCCTGAAGCCGAGCGCGACCTCGTCGGCCTTCCCGGTCAGCAGGTCAAGGTGCACGCTCACGCTGCCGCGCTCGGTGAATTTCACCGCGTTGCCCACCAGGTTCAGGAGGATCTGGCGCAGCCGGTAGGGATCGCCCATCACGCAGGCCGGCACCGATTCCCCGATGTGGCTTTCCAGCGCCAGCCCGCGCTCGGAGGCGCGGGCCGAGTTCAGCGCCAGCACTTCGCGAACCACTTCCGCCGGGCTGAAAGCGACCTCGTCCAGCTCCAGGCGATCGGCCTCGATCTTGGACAGGTCCAGGATGTCGTCAAGCAGGTGCAGCAGGGCTATGCCGCTGGAATGGGCCGTGCGCGCCAGTTCGCGCTGCTCATCATTCAGGCCGCTCTGCAGCAGCAGCTCGGTCATCCCCATGATGCCGTTCATGGGCGTGCGGATCTCGTGACTCATGTTCGCCAGGAATGCGCTCTTGGCCTGGTTGGCCGCGTCGGCGGCCATGCGGGCCTCGCGCAGCGCGGTCTCGCGGGCTTCCTGTTCGCTGATGTCGCGGCTGACGAACACGTGTCGGCCCTGCTTGCCCAGCCCGGCCACGAAGCGGCCGCTGATCTCCACCGGGTACACCCGTCCCGTGCGTGAGCGGAACGTGGAGTGGAACTTGTTCGGACGTCCCGGGTAGCGCTTCAGCGTGGCATACAGGTTGGCGAAATCGCGCTCGTCGTACTGGCTGGTCACGTCCTGGGGCTTCATCTGCAACAGCATGTCGGCGCTGTAACCCAGGTCCCGGCACAGGGCCTTGTTGGCGTAGACGAAATAACCGCTGTCCGGATCGGTGACGAAGATACCGTCCACGGCCGCGTCCAGGGCCGCCGTGCGTTCCAGCAGGTCCAGCTCGCGGCGGCGCTCCCGGCTCACGTCCCGGGCAATCGCAACGATGATGCCGTGCTCACCGATG
>CAYGQN010000273.1:0-6235 GCA_964351795.1 uncultured Gammaproteobacteria bacterium | reverse complement strand
GCGCCGGCAGTGCATGCGGGGGCAGGTCGAGGCCACGGCAGAACTCGTCGATGGAGAACACGTCCACCAGGGTGCCGAGGATTTCCACGTACTCGTTGACCGTGACGCCCGCGGCGAGCATCGCCTCGAACCAGTCGCGGGTAAGGCGGCCCGGGTCGGTGGTGACGCGGTGGATGATTTCCAGCCAGGCTTCAGGCAGATCGGTGCACGCGGTGTGCTGGCCGGCCTCGGTATACGGCGACAGGGCCTGCAGGCGCCGCGCGCAGAGCCCGCAGTCGGGCGCCGCGCGGACCTCCTGCGCCACGGCGACGCGCTGCGCGCCCGTCAGCCAGGTACCCGGCGCGGCCAGCGCGGCCCAGTAGGCCCGGTGCGCATCGGCGAGGTCCGCTCGCACCGGGATGGGCGATGCGGCGTAATCCACGGCGGCCATGGCGTCGGTTTGCATGGCATGACTCTAGCGCCAAAAAGCCCGCCGCAACACCCCCTGGTACCTCCTCGCCGGCACGGCCGCGAACCGGCATCGCTATACTGGCCATGGCATGCGGCCCGTCTCGTCATCGCCACCACAACGGCGCCGGGGACCACCGCCGGCCGCGTCAAACCACAGGAGGTTCCATGCTCGAAGCCTATACCAGCCGCCGCAGCGTCCGTGCCGGCGAACAGGTCTGCGTCCACGTGTCCAGCAGCCATGCGCTCTACCGCGCCACCCTGCAACGCGAGGGCGCGACACCGCTGCCGGTGTGGGAGCGCAGCAACATCGCCGGCAGCGCCCACCCGGTGCCGGCCGACGCGCCGCTCAACGGTTGCCGCTGGCCGGTCGCCTTCGTCATCGACACCCGGGCCGACTGGCCGAGCGGCTATTACAGCCTGGTCCTGACCGCGGCCGATGGCAGCGAGCAGGCCGACGCCTTCGTGGTGCTGCGCGCCGCGCAACCGCGCTCCCCCCGCTTGCTGGTACTGGCCACCACCACCTACAACGCCTACAACACCTTCGGCGGCGCCAGCACCTACGCCGCCAGCGGCACGGAATACGCCGGCGGCATCCACGCTGCCTCCTTCCTGCGGCCGATGGCCCGGGGCTTCCTGCGCAAACCGCCCGGCTTCCAGGGTCGCCTGGCCACGCCGGCCGGTCTGGTCGACAAGTCCCTGCCCTACTTCGCCGACGCGGTGGCCGCGGGCATCGATCCCTGGTCGGCCTCGGCGGGCTGGTCGAACTGGGAGCAGCCCTTCGTGACCTGGCTGGAGAACAATGGCTACGACGCCGACTATGCCGTCAGCGAGGACCTGGAGCGCGAGCCGGGCCTGTTGTCGGATTACCGGCTGATGCTCAGCGTCGGCCACGACGAGTACTGGTCGGCCGGCATGCGCGACGCGGTGGAAGGCTTCGTGGCCGGCGGCGGCAACGTGGCCTTCTTCAGCGGCAACGTCGCCTTCTGGCAGGTACGCCTGGCGGACGATGGCCAGCAGATGATCGCCTACAAGGCCGCCTGGCGGGAGGATCCCGTGCTCGGCACGGCCGAGCAGGCAAGCCTCAGCGGCCTGTGGTCGCATCGGCTGGTGGGCCGGCCGGAGAATCACATGACCGGGCTGAGCTTCTCGCGCGGTGGCTATGCGCGCATCGGCGGCGCCACCCCGCGCAGCAGTGGCGGCTACACCGTCTACCGGCCGCAGCACTGGGCCTTCGCCGGCACCGATCTCGCCTACGGGGACCAGTTCGGCAGCGCCGCCGCCATCGTCGGCTACGAGTGCGATGGCTGCGCCCTCAGCCTGCGCAACGGTCTGCCCCATGCCACCGGCGAGGACGGCTCGCCGCGGGACCTGGAGATCCTCGCGATGACGCCGGTGCAGTTGTGGGACCGCGACATTGCCCTGCCCGGGGTGTACCCGGACGGCGTGCTCTCGGACGTCGAGGTGGTCGGGGATCAGCTCCTCGACAGCACGGCCCCGCAGGCACTGCGCCCGTTCGCGCACGGCCATGCCGTGATGGCCAGCTTCAGCCGCGGCGGCACGGTGTTCAGCGCCGGCACGACCGACTGGGCCTACGGCCTGCAGGCCGGGGATGCGCTGGTGGGCCGCATCACCGGCAACGTCATCGAGCGCCTGTCCGGGGCAGCATCAACCCCGGGCCGGATTGCTGCAAAGCAGCATCCCGGTTAGACTCCGCACCCTGCACGGCGCCCGTCCCCGCCAGCGGCGGACGGGCGCCAGGTGTCACCCGCCTGCCCCGGTCGACCCCGGTACACGCTCCGGCGCGCATCGCCGTGACCGCGCCCGCGCACGTGGCGCCACCGTATCGCCTGCCGCCCTCAACCCCTTGCCACCACGGACCTCGACACTTGCTCAAAGCCATCAAGCAGGACTGGTTTTCCAACATCCGCAACGATCTGCTGGCCGGCCTGGTGGTCGCGCTGGCCCTCATCCCCGAGGCCATCGCCTTTTCCATCATTGCGGGCGTCGATCCGCGCGTGGGTTTGTATGCCTCGTTCTGCATCGCCGTGGTAATCGCCTTCACCGGTGGTCGCCCGGGCATGATTTCCGCGGCCACCGGCGCCATGGCGCTGCTGATGGTCACGCTGGTGAAGGAGCACGGCCTGCAGTACCTGCTGGCGGCGACCATCCTCACCGGCGTGCTGCAGATCATCGCCGGCCAGGTGCGCCTGGGCAGCCTGATGCGCTTCGTGTCGCGCTCGGTGGTCACCGGCTTCGTGAACGCGCTGGCGATCCTCATCTTCCTCGCGCAACTGCCGGAGCTCACCGGCGTCGGCTGGCAGGTGTACGCGATGACGGCCGCTGGCCTGGGGATCATCTACGGTTTACCACGCATCACCCGCGCCATCCCCTCGCCGCTGGTGACCATCGTGCTGCTCACCGGCGTGGCCATCGCGCTGGACCTCGATATCCGCAGCGTTGGCGACATGGGCGCGCTGCCGGACAGCCTGCCGGTGTTCCTGCTGCCGCAGGTGCCGCTCGACCTGCACACCCTGGGCATCATCTTTCCGTATTCGATGACGCTGATGGTGGTGGGCCTGCTCGAATCGCTGATGACCGCCACCATCGTCGATGATCTCACCGACACCCGCAGCGACAAGAACCGCGAGTGTACCGGCCAGGGTCTGGCCAACATCGCCAGCGGCCTGGTCGGCGGCATGGCCGGCTGCGCGATGATCGGCCAGTCGGTCATCAACGTGAAATCCGGCGGGCGGGGTCGCCTGTCCACCCTCTGCGCCGGCGTGTTCCTGATGCTGATGGTGGTCTTCCTCGGGGACTGGGTCAGCCGGATCCCCATGGCCGCACTGGTGGCCGTGATGATCATGGTGTCCATCGGTACCTTCGACTGGAACTCCATCCGCAACCTGCGCCAGCATCCGGCCAGCTCCAGCGTGGTGATGCTGGCGACGGTGGTGGTCACCGTTGCCACACACGACCTGGCCCGCGGCGTGCTCACCGGCGTGCTGTTGTCCGGCTTCTTCTTCGCCCACAAGGTCGGGCGCATCCTGCACATCCGCTCCCTGGCCGGGGACGAGGGCCGCACCCGCACCTACACGGTGTTCGGCCAGGTGTTCTTCGCCAGCGCCGAGCGCTTCGCCGAGGCCTTCGACTACCGGGAGGTCATCGAGAAAGTGTGCATCGATGTCAGCCGCGCGCATTTCTGGGACATCACCGCGGTCAGCGCGCTGGACAAGGTGGTGCTGAAGTTCCGTCGCGAGGGCACGGAGGTGGAAGTCATCGGCCTGAACGAGGCCAGCGCCACCATGATCGACCGCTTTGCCGTGCACGACAAGGACGGTGCGGACGATATCCTCCTCGGCCACTGAAGGGGCGCATCCATGCACAACGAAAACCGGGTCCTTGCCTGCGTGGACCAGTCCCGCTTCGCCGATGATGTTGCCGACTGCGCGGCCTGGGCGGCCTGTCGCATGCAGGCGCCGCTGGAGTTCCTGCACGTTATCGACCGGCACCCGGAAACCGCCGTCATCAGCGATCACAGCGGCGCCATCGGTGTGGATGCGCACGAGCAGTTGCTCACCGAACTGTCGGCCAGCGACGCATCGCGCAGCCGCGCAGCACGCGAGCAGGGGCGGATCTTCCTGAACCGCCTGCGCGAACGTGCGATGGCCGCGGGTGTGCCCGCGCCCGATGTGCGCCAGCGTTACGGCCAGCTCGAGGAGACCCTGGTCGAGCAGGAAGCGCAGGTGCGCCTGTTCGTGCTCGGTCGCCGCGGCGAATCCGCCGAGCACACGCAGCGCGACCTCGGCCGGCATGTCGAGCAGATGGTACGCAGCCTGCACAAGCCCATCCTCGCGGTCACCGAAGGCTTCACCCCGCCCGCGCGGGTGATGCTTGCCTTCGATGGTGGCATCGTCACCCGGCGCGGGGTGCAGATGGTGGCCTCCAGCCCGCTGTTCAGGGGGCTGCCCGTGCACCTGCTGATGTCCGGGAAAGCCGGCGCCGAGGCCAGCCGGCAGCTGGATTGGGCGCGCACGACCCTGGAGGCGGCGGGCTTCGACGCCCCGGCCTCACTGCTGCCCGGCGACGCCGAGCGCGTGATCGCCCGGGCCGTCGCCGACCAGGGCATCGACATGCTCATCATGGGTGCCTATGGTCATTCCCCGCTGCGCAGCCTGCTGCTCGGCAGCAAGACATCCGATTTGCTGCGCTCGGCCAGTATCCCGGCCCTGCTATTGCGATAGAATCGCGCGCTGGAACAATCTGGACGTCCAGCGCCGGTGGTGCGAGCCGGCGCCATTGCAGGGCAGGGAGCGGCCCGGGAATTCTTGGAATTGCGCCGTGGTTCGCCACCCGCGGCAACCAGCCATGCCTTATGACGAACCAAGCCCCAGACCGCGACGGTTTCGCGGCAGCCCTGCGCGACCGCCTTGCCAGCCTGGACCTGCCCACCCTGCGCCAGGCCTACCTCGACCAGGGCGAGTTTCTCAGCATCGACGCCTTCCTGCCCGATGTGCTGCTCAGGCAGTTGCTGGCCGAACTGGCCATCGTCAGCCCGCGGGTGCACCGCAGCTTCATCCCCGGCTACAAGAAAAGCGGCAGCATCTCGCGCTTCGAGCTCGACGACGAGGCGCCGACCTATGCCTGGCTGTACGGCAACCCGGACCTGCGGGCCTGCCTGGCCGCGATCACCGGGGGGCGCCTGCTGGACTGCCCGGCCGATGATCCGCATACCTACGCGCTGTACTTCTACACCGAGCCCGGGGATCACATCGGCTTTCACTACGATACCTCCTACTACCGCGGTGTCCGCTACACGGTGCTGCTGGGCCTGGTGGACGAGTCCTCGGCGAAACTGCAGTACGAGCTGCATCGCACCGATCCGGCACGGCAAACCGTGGCGGGGGAGATCGCCCTCAACCCGGGGCGCATGGTGGTGTTCAACGGCGATCGCCTCTGGCACCGCATCACGCCGCTTGGCGCGAACGAGCGGCGTATCGCGCTGACGCTGGAGTTCGTCACCGATCCGGCCATGCATCCGTTCCGGCGCTTCGTCTCCAACATGAAGGATGCGATTGCCTACTTCGGCTTCCGCCGCGCCTTCGGTGGTCGCGGCCGGGCCTGAGTCATCGACTCGCCGCGCACCGAGCGCTGATCCGTCGCATCACGCTCACGTCCGGCAGGCAGCCAGGCCGCGGGCGGATCCTTGCAGGGGGCATGCCTTCGCCCGACCCGGGACCCCGTCCGGTACGCCACGCACACAGCCATGGCACAGGGCTGCAGGCGCGGGTCCCCGGCACCCCGTCACGAGACCGCAAGGCGGTGCGCCGGCGAGCACCGGCTGCATGGGGTAGACTGCCGGCCGGGCATGCCGGCAGGAGCCGCATACCCTGAACGAGAACAGCAGGAACCAGCACCAGACCGATGACGCAGCCCCGCAAGCGGCCGGAAGCCCCGGCCACGCCCAGACCCGACAGGACGTCCGCGTGAGCCCATCCCGGATCGACATCATCGGCGCCGGCGGCATCGGTGTGGCGCTGGCAGTGGCGCTGCGGCGTGCCGGCCACGAGGTCATGCTCGTGGACAGCGCGGCCGACAAGGTCGCCGCCGGCGAACGCGAGGGTGCAGTGGTGAGTGGCTTCCCGGCCATGCCCTGCGACTGGCGCGTATTCGGGAACTGGCAGCCGAGCCCGGGCGTTCCCGTCCTGCTGTGCACGAAAACCTTCGACAACCCCGCGGTGCTTGCCGGCCTGCCGGCCGACGCGCTGCTGGTGCCGGTACAAAACGG
>CAYGQN010000272.1:0-6253 GCA_964351795.1 uncultured Gammaproteobacteria bacterium | reverse complement strand
GCGTTGACCTGCAACGTGCCATCCAGCCACGTGGTCTTGCCGCCGACCTCGTAGGCCCAGAGGATTTCCGGGTCCACCGGCTGCGCACCCAGGCCGAGGATGGACTGCAGCGCTGCTACGCTGAAACCACCGCCCTTGAAGCCGCGCGAGATGCTCGCGTACAGCAGCGCGTCCTCGGTCAGCTGGTAGTCCAGCGCGAAGCGGGCGCCCCACTCGGTCCAGTCGCCGTCGAGCTTGGTGGGGCCCAGGTCGAGCACCGCCGGCAGCGAGCGGATGGACTCGAAATCCGGGATCTGACCGTCGAAGGTGGGCGGGCAGAAGGGCGGGCCACCCACGCCGACACAGCGCACGGTGGCGATGTTCCAGCCGGACTTGGTCTCGTTGGTCCAGCGGAAGCCGACCGTGGCGGTGAGGTCCTCCTGCATGTCGACCTCGGTCTGGAAGTAGGCCGAGAACACCTCGTTGTCCTGGTACACCTGGGTGTTCGGCAGGATGTTGAACGAGCCCGGGGCGGCGGGCGCGAACGGCGCCGGCGTGCGGCGCACGGTGGTCACATACTCGGCTTCCTCGAAGAACCAGTAGAAGCCGGCCATCCAGCGGATGCTCTGATCGCTGCCGGACTGGACCCGCAGGTCCTGCGACCACTGGTCATACTCGCCATCCTGGTAGAACTGGAACACCGTCAGCGGCGTGCCGTCGGAATCCTCGTTGTAACGCACATCGAGGTAGTCGTAGGAGGTGACGGAAGTGAGGGTGAGCGTGCGCCATTCCCACTCGACCTTGAGGCTGCCACCGTAGGTATCGATGTCCTCGCGATGGTGCTGGTTGCCGAACACGTCTTCCCACTCCGAGCCGACCGGCGGCGTCACGAAGCCATTGCTGTCGGCGCAGGCGCCGACGGCATCACGCGGGTTCTGGTTGGTCGGCGCTATCGGGCAGGGGTTGGCAAGGTTGCTCGGATCCCGCAGGCCGACCGGCTTGAAGGGCGCACCCTGGCCGCGGCTGACACCCCCGTGCACGTTGGCAAGGATGGACAGGTCCTCGCGCGGCTCCCACAGGAACTGCGCTCGACCGCCATTGCGTTCGATCTCACCTTCATTGATGCCCAGCGTGAGATTGTTGAAAGCACCGTCGCGGGTATTGCTGAACACCGCGATGCGCCCGGCTGCATTGGCGCCCATGTCAAAGCCGACCGCACCCTCGAAATCCATCTGGTCGAAACGGCCGTAGGTGGCCTCGCCGCGGGCATTGAAGCCCCCGCCGATCTCGGGCTTGCGCGAGATGTAGGTCACGGCGCCGCCGGTGGTATTGCGACCGAACAGCGTGTTCTGCGGCCCGCGCAGCACCTCGACGCGTTCCAGGTCAAACAGCGCGAAAGTCTGCGAGAACGGCGAGTTCAGCGAGACCTCGTCCAGGTACACACCCACGGCGCCGACGACGTTGGCATGGAAATCCGCGCTGCCCACGCCGCGGATGAAGAAGTTGTTCTTGGAACCGCCCTGGGCCACCAGCGAGGCGTTGGGCACCATGTTCAGCACGTCATCAGCGGTGGACACACCGAGGGAATCGAGCGTGTCGCCCGTGAATGCCTGCATGGCAATCGGCACTTCCTGCAGGGATTCCTGGCGCTTCTGCGCGGTGACGACCACTTCCTCGATCTGAGCCATGGCGACTGCGCTGCTCGCCAGGGTCGCCGTTGCTGCCACGCGGGCGAACAAGCCCGCCTTCTGCCTGGTCATCTTCACCGGTGTATCCCCCGTGGTGCATGTCGCGGTAGGCAACATGGTTTCTGCTTGCGCCCGCCCTGGAACACAGGACTCGCAGCGCGTGGGTCGCGTTCATCCGGCCGACCTTGGCCGGGCTGTCGCGCTCGGTTCTTATCGTTTCCGCCACGATGGTAATGCACGGCAGAGCACGCCAAGTACACCATTTGCGCTGCCCATGGCCGCTTTGCGCCACCAGGGCGTGGTATTCCTGCTACACGCCAAGCGGGCTCAACGACCGCGGCGCAGCGTCGTCGAAGGCAGCTCGCCGTAGCGGGCCTGGTAGGCGCTGGCGAACTTGCCGCCGTGTTCGAAGCCCCAGTCCGCGGCAATGTCGGCCACGCGCACCGCGGCCGGGTCCGCCTCCAGCAGGGCGGCATGCGCCCGGGTCAGGCGCAGCTCGCGCAGGTAGCGCATGGGCCCGACCCCGAACTCGCGCTGGAACGCCGCCTGCAGGGTCCGCAGCGGCACGCCGGCCTCGCGCACCAGGTCGGCGGCGCGCAAGGGGCTGGCGGCATGGGCATGCAGGTATTCCAGGCAGCGCCGCAGTGCCGGGCTGTACCCGCCGCCGCCACGACAAGCCGTGGGCGCCTCATGGTTGTGGGGCAGGCTCTGCAGCAGGGTCTGCAGCAGCAGGTCCACCCAGGCCCGGCCCACCGCGCCGTGGATGGCTGAAGGGGCATCCTCCAGCTCGGCGAACAGGGCATCGAACAGGCGCCGCAGGCTGGCCGATGCACCGGTGCCGGATGCAAACCGCGCAAAGCGCACCGGCCGCGGGCTGTCACCGCCGTACAGCGTCCGGATGCAGGCAATGACGTCCGTGCTGTTCAGGTGGGCCACTCGGGCGATGCCGTCAGCGCGCCAGTCCAGGCGCACGCGATCACCCGGAGAGAACACGATGAACTCGCCCGGGCGCAGCTCGCGGGCACGCTTGTGCTCGTCGAACCAGCGGAACACCCCCTGCACGGGAGAGAGGACCTGAACGTGCTGCAGCACCTCGGAACGCGCGTGCACCGCGCCGCCCAGGGAAACCCCCAGGAAGCGGCTGTGCCCGAGCCCGGTACCGTTGATGCGGCAATGGATGTGGCGAGTGTCCGGCGCCGGCGTGAAGCGCCTGGGCTCCACCTGCGCTTCGCTGACGGTGCCGCGCTCGGCCAGGCGGAGGTCATCGGTGTCCAGCAGCGGCATGGCCGCGAGCGGCATCGGCCTGCCTGCAAGCTGCTTTGTTGCTGTCACCCCTTCCCCCCGGAAGCGTGCATGACGACCCGGCGCGCCGCAGCGCGCCGGACTGCGCCGACCCGCCAATGGTACGCCCATGCGACGCTGCGGCAAGCCTTGCGCGAAAAGGCCATTGCCGGCGTGCCCGTACTACGGGTCCGGCGCCCGGCCGGCTAAGCTGGCCGGCATCCTGCCGCGCCTGCGGCATTGCAACAGGAATTCCCGCATGACCAAGCCGCCGCTGACAATCCCGCTCCTCGCACTGCTGCTCGCCTGCGTCCCGCTGGCCCTGGCAGCGCCCGCCGCTGACGGCGACGAGCCGGTGTACTACCGCAACTACTACTATCCGGGGTCCGAGGCGCTGGGCGCCGACGAGATGCGGGTGACGGTGCTCGGCTCGGGGCTGCCGGTACTGCGCAAGTCGCAGGCCTCCAGCTCCTGGTTCGTGGAGCTCGGCAACGGCGAGAATTTCTTCTTCGACGTGGGCACCGGCTCGCAGATGAACTTCACCCAGCTGCAGGTGCCCTTCCGCGCCGCCGACAAGGCCTTCCTCAGCCATCTGCACACCGACCATGCCGGGGATGTGCACACCCTGTGGATCGGCGGCTGGGTGGCGGGCCGCTATGATCGGCCGCTGCGGGTGTGGGGGCCTTCCGGCGCCCGGCCGGAAACCGGCACGAAGTACTTCATCGATCGCCTGCGCGAAGCGTTCACCTGGGACGTGGAATCCCGGCACGGCAAGCTGCCCGCCGCCGGCGCCGAGATCGAGGTATACGAATTCGCCCACGACAAGTACAACCTCATCTACGACGAGAACGGCGTGAAGGTGTGGTCCTTCCCCGCCTATCACATCATGGAAGGGCCGGTGAGCTTCCGCCTGGAGTGGAACGGGCTGAGCTTCGTGTTCTCCGGGGATACCACGCCCACGCAGTTCTTCGTTGATCACGGCCAGAACGCCGACCTGCTCGTGCACGAGACCTTCCCCACGGTCGAACACCTGATGCGCGGCTTCGGCTGGGACCGCAAGACGGCGACGCTGGTGGGCACCGTGGTGCACACTGCGCCGGCCCAGGCCGGTCGCATCTTCAGCCTCACCCGGCCGCGCATGGCGGTGGGCTATCACTTCTTCAATGACTTCGATACCGTCATCGGGGTGGAGAACGAGGTGCGCCAGACCTACGAAGGCCCGCTGGTCCTGGTCAAGGACCTGGTGGTGTTCAATGTCACCAGGGACGACATCCGCGCCCGCGAAGTGGTCGCCCAGGACGCGGTATGGCCGGAGCAGCTCAATGCCAAGGACTACGGCAGCGCCCGCCGCCTGCCGAACGCCACCCAGCCGCAGTGGCTGGAGGACTCGCGCCTGTACTGGACCGATTGAACCGCGAGCAGCCCAGCACAGGCAGGGGCCGCCCGGCGCCCGGGTTGGGTCCAGCCAATGCCCGCCGGCCGCGTTGCCGGGCGCTGGTGCTGGTGGCGGGCCTGCTTGGCATCGCGGCCCTCGCGCAGGCCGACTGGGTGGCGCTGACCGGTGCCGAGAACAGCCCCGATGTGATGGAGGTCCATGTCGGCGCCGACGCGGTGCGGGTGAAGCTTGAGATCCACCCCGACGACCTGGCCGCCTTCGCCGATCTGCTGCCGGCCGGCGCCGTGAGCGCTGCGGCCCGCCCGCGCGAGCCCGGCACGGGCCTGCAGGTCCTGGCCGACGGCCAGGCGCTGCAGGCCACGCTCATCCACCATGATCTGCGCGAGCGCATCGATCGCGGTTCACCGCTCGCCATGACCGGCCTGCCCTACACGGCGCCGCCCGAGGAAACCCGGGTGCACTACCTGGAGCTGGCCTATCCGCTGCCGGCCCGCCCGTCGACGCTCACGCTCGTCCCGCCACGCAAACCCAGCGGCTACGCGGCGGTGAACATCGGCTTCATCGTCTTCCACGATGCCGTGCCGATTATCGACTTCCGCTACCTCGCCGGCGCCGAAACCCTGCGCCTGGACCACGCCGATCCGTGGTTCTCGCGCTTCGACAATCCCAACCTCAACCGCCATCACCGCGAGCCCGTGATGTCCTTCCTGTACGTGGAGGACCTGGAAGTGCGCCACGAGATCATCGCCCGGGTGCGCGATTTGATTGCCTGGATGGACCTCGATATCCCGGCGGGCAGCGTCCTCACCGGCGCCGAGGCCGCACAGCTGCGCGAGGCCATCGGCGCCTTCGTCGCCACCCGCAACCCGGTGCATATCGATGGCCGGGAGGCGCAGCCGATGCTGGACCGGGTGAACTTCGTGCAGGCCGATGCCCGCGGCATCCAGGTACTGCCCGACGACACGCCCGTGGACGTGGACCGGGCCCTGGCGGGCATCATCCTCGCCTTCATCACACCCGCCATACCCGGGCGCGTGCGCGTGCATTGGGACCTGTTCAACGACCGCATCGATCGCGTCCCGGTCGTGCAGACCGATCCGGCCGGGCGCTTCCAGCTGTGGCTGGACCGGGCGCAGCCGGTGGTGACCTGGGAGAACCTGCTCAAGCGTTACCGGCCGGCGACGATTGCACCGCCGCCGGTGGTCCCGGCGCGGATCACCCTGCCGCTGGTGAGCGCGATGCTGGTCCTGGCAGCGCTGGCCTGCCTGTTGCGCGGCCGGCGATCCGCCCCCGCGCCGGCCCTGCTCGCCGGCCTGGCCCTGCTGGCGCTTGCCGTAGCGGCCCGCCCGCTGGCACCGCTGCAGCTGCCGCGGCCACTGGCGCAGCCGGCACTGGCGGAAGAGCAGGCCGCTGCCACCATCAAAGCCCTGCTTGCCAACATCTACCGGGCGCTGGATTTCCGCCGCGATACCGATGCCTACGACAAGCTCGCCCTGAGTGTGAGCGGCGATCTGCTGGCCAGCCTGTACCTGGACCACCGGGCCGGCTGGCTGATCGAGAACCAGGGCGGCGCCCGGGCCAGGGTCCGGGACGTAGACCTGCTTTCGCTGACCCCGTTGACCGGTACGGGCGACGAGGCCGGCCAGCTGTTCCGCTGCCGCTGGTCGGCGGCCGGCTCGGTCGGGCACTGGGGCCACGTGCACGAGCGCACGAACGCCTACGAGGCGCGCTTGCGCATCAGCCCGGTGGACGGACACTGGAAGATCACGGCCCTTCAGTTCCTGCGCGCCGAACGCCTGGACACGGGGGCCGTGTCGGTCTCCGCCATGGTGCCGGCACCATGAGCGCCCCGGCAGCGGTCGCTGTCGCGGGCCTGCGGTTCCGCTGGCCGGGCGCCGACAGCTTCAGC
>CAYGQN010000271.1:5490-6276 GCA_964351795.1 uncultured Gammaproteobacteria bacterium | reverse complement strand
CAGCGCCGCCCGCCTGGCGTCAACGGCTATTCGCGGATGGCGCGGTTGGTGATGAGGTCCTCCACCACCGACTCGTCCGCCAGGGTACTGGTATCGCCCAGGGTGTCGATTTCATTCGCGGCGACCTTGCGCAGGATGCGGCGCATGATCTTCCCAGAGCGCGTCTTCGGCAGGCCGGGCGCCCACTGGATGACATCGGGCGAGGCGATCGGGCCGATCTCCTTGCGCACGTGCTGGACCAGTTCCTTGCGCAGTGCCTCGGTGGGTTCCACGCCGGTCATGAGGGTGACGTAGGCATAGATGCCCTGGCCTTTGAGATCGTGCGGATACCCCACCACGGCGGCCTCGGCAACGGCATCGTGCAACACCAGCGCGCTCTCGACCTCGGCGGTTCCCATGCGATGGCCGGACACGTTGATCACGTCATCGATTCGCCCGGTTATCCAGAAGTAGCCGTCCTCGTCGCGGCGCGCGCCGTCACCGGTGAAATAATTCCCGGGAAACATGCCGAAGTAGGTATCGATGAAGCGCTGATGATCGCCGTACACCGTGCGCATCATGCCCGGCCAGGGCCGCTTGATGACCAGTGCGCCTGAGGCAGCCCCGGCAATCTCCAGGCCCTTGTCGTCCAGCAGCGCCGGTTCGACCCCGAAGAACGGCCGGGTCGCCGAGCCCGGCTTGAGCGGCGTGGCCCCGGGCAGCGGCGTGATGAGAATGCCGCCGGTCTCGGTCTGCCACCAGGTGTCTACGATGGGGCAGCGGCCCTCACCGACAACGTTGTAGTAC
>CAYGQN010000271.1:0-5480 GCA_964351795.1 uncultured Gammaproteobacteria bacterium | reverse complement strand
TTGTAGTACCACTCCCAGGCCTCGGGGTTGATGGGCTCGCCCACCGAACCGAGCAGGCGCAGCGAGGCGCGCGAGGCGCGCTTGACCGGCTCATCGCCCTGCCCCATCAGTGCGCGGATGGCCGTGGGCGCGGTGTAGAAGATGTTGACCTTGTGCTTGTCGACCACGTCCCACATGCGCCCGGCATCCGGGTAGGTGGGCACACCCTCGAACATCAGCGTGGTCGCACCGTTGGCGAGCGGGCCATAGACGATGTAGGTGTGGCCGGTGACCCAGCCCACGTCGGCCGTGCACCAGTACACCTCGCCGGGCTGGTAATCGAACACGTAGCGATGCGTGAGCGCGGCGTACAGGATGTAACCGCCGGAGGTATGCAGCACGCCCTTGGGCTTGCCGGTGGAGCCGGAGGTGTACAGGATGAACAGCGGATCCTCGGCGTCCATGGGTTCGGCGTCGCATTCGGCACTGACGCCGGCGACCGCCTCGTGCCACCACACGTCGCGGCCATCGCGCCAGGGGATGTCGCCACCGGTATGCCGAACGACGAACAGCGTCTGCACCGACGGGCAGTGGGTGAGCGCATCGTCGGCGTTGGTTTTCAGCGGCACGTGGCGCCCGCCACGCAAACCCTCGTCCGCGGTGATGATGGCCACGCACTCGGAGTCGTTGACGCGGTCCTTCAGGGCATCGGCCGAGAAGCCACCGAACACCACCGAATGAATGGCACCGATCCGGGCGCAGGCCAGCATCGCGATCGCGGCCTCGGGAATCATGGGCAGGTAGATGGCCACGCGATCCCCCTTGCCGATCCCGCGCGCCTTCATCGCGTTGGCGAAGCGGCAGACCTCGGCATGCAGCTCCCGGTAGCTGATGTGCCGGTGGCTGGCCGGGTCGTCGCCTTCCCAGATGATGGCGGTCTGGTCACCGCGCTCTGCCAGGTGCCGGTCCAGGCAGTTGGTGCTGACATTGAGCCTGGCACCTTCGAACCAGCGGATGTGGCCGCTCTTGAAGTCCCAGTCGCAAACGCGGTCCCAGGGCTTCATCCAGTCGATCAGCGCATCGGCCTGCTCGGCCCAGAATGCATCCGGTTGCTCCAGCGAGCGCCGGTACATCGCCTCGTAGGTATCGTGGTCGATATGCGCCGAAGCGGCCGTGGTCGCGGGGACCGGGTAAACCTGCTCATCCGCCATCTGTTCCTCCCTTTGTCGTTCTCCACCTCAGGACTTGCGGCCCCGTCTTTGCGGAGCCGGCGTATGCGGCATTGTAGCGGCATCCTCCGGGCAGCAGTATCCGCGCGGCGTGTGCCTTGCTGCATCGCAGCGATGCACGCATCGCAACATTCAAGTCGCATTCATGGAGGCGCGCTACGCTGAATGGCCTCGACAATCAGGGCAAACCGATGCGGAGTGTCTATACTCGGCTGATGGACAAGCAAGCAGCTGCTCCGCACCCGACAGCGCCACGTCGTTCCTTCAGGCTGCTGGCAGCGTTGGCCCTTGGCCTCGCCGCGCAGGGCGTTATCGCCGTCGAGTCCATCATGGTGCAGGGCCTGTTCCGCGACATGGCCATCGTTGAAATCGATGGCAAGCGCCACAAGCTGCGCGCGGGCGAACCGGCGCGTGACGGCATCCGGCTCATCAGTGCCAACAGCGAGGAGGCGGTGCTGGAAGTCAACGGCCAGACCGATACCTACCGCGTCGGCACGAAGATCGCCGGCCGCTTCAAGGCCCCCGAAGCCAGGCCCGCCGTGCAGATCGCCCCGGACGCCATGGGCATGTACTACATCAGTGGCAGCATCAACGGCTTCAGTACCCGCTTCCTGGTGGACACCGGCGCCACGCACATCGCGATGAACCGCAACGAGGCCAGGCGGATGGGCATCAACTACCGCCTCGAGGGTTTGTCCGGACAGACCTCCACGGCCTCGGGCATCACCAAGGCCTGGTATGTCACGCTGGACCGGGTGCGTGTGGGCGGCATCGAGATCCGCGACGTCTCCGCCGCGGTCATTGACGGTGACTTCCCCGTGGAGACCCTGCTCGGCAATTCCTTCCTCAGCCGCCTGGACATGGCCCGCAACGGCCGCCTGATGGAACTGCGCAAACCCTGACCGCCCCCGGCCGCCCTCAGGACGACGATAACGGCCCTTCGCCCTGGCGTTGCCAGGGAATCACCCACAGCTGGCCGGCGTGCTCGCCAAGCAGCATCTCCACGCCATAGGCGCGGCCCAGGTGCTCACCGGTGAGCACCGCATCCGGCGGGCCGTCGGCCAGGACAGCGCCCTTGCTGAGCAGGATGGCCCGCGAGCAGAATCGCGCGGCCAGGGTGAGATCATGCAGCACCGTCAGCACGGTGCCCCCGCTCGCGGCGAACGCCGAGAGCACGCTCATCACCTGCAACTGGTGTTGCGGATCGAGATTGGCGACCGGTTCGTCCGCCAGGATGATGGCCGGCTCCCCGACCAGCACCCGCGCCAGGTGCACGAGCATGCGCTCACCGCCGGACAGGGCCGACATCGGCCGGGCCGCGAGGTGCGAGGCATCCACGCTGGCCAGGGTGGCGGCCACGCGCTCGCCAAGCCGTGCTTCATCGCCGGCCCAGCTGTGCCGCCAGGGCGTGGCCCCCAGCGCCACCACGCGGGCCACAGGCAGCGGCCAGTACACCTGCGCACCCTGCGGCAGGTAGGCCATGCGCCGGGCCCGCTCGGCACTGTCGAACTGCTGCACCGGCCGGCCATCGAGCAGGATCCGGCCGCGCTGCAGCGGCAGCAATTGCAGTACCGCTTTCAGCAGGCTTGTCTTGCCCGATCCATTGGGCCCCAGCAGGCCGATGTGCTCACCCGCCGCGGCGTCGATGTTGATCCCGCCGAGCACCGCCGGCTCACCGTTGTAGGCAACGGTCACGTCCTGCATCGTGAGCACGCTCATCCCCACAGGGTCCGGTTGCGGATCACCAGGTGCAGGAAGAACGGCGTTCCCAGCAGTGCCGTGACCACGCCGAGCTTGAGTTCCCCGGCCGGGGTCAGCACCCGGACCACGACATCGGCCGCCAGCGTGAGCAGCGCCCCACCGAGGGCCGAGACCGGCAACAGCAGTCGCGGCTGGAAGCCGACCAGCGGCCGCAGCAGATGCGGCACCACCAGGCCGATGAAGCCCACGATCCCGGACACCGATACGGCGGCACCCACGGCCAGCGCGCTGCCGAGGATGACCCGCCCCCGCAGCGCCGCCAGGGTGAAGCCCAGCGACGCGGCGCCATCCTCCCCCCGCGCCAGTGCGTCGAGCCCGCGACCGCAGGCCAGCAACAGGAACAGGCCCGCCACCACGAACGGCAGCACCAGCCCGACGTGCTCGAAGCTGCGATCCGCCAGCGAGCCAAGCAGCCAGACCACGATCTCGTAACTGGCGAAGGGGTTCGGCGACAGGCTGAGCAGCAGCGCAATCAGCGCGCTGGCCAGAGCATTCACCGCGACCCCGGCGAGGATCAGCGTCAGCGTACCGGCGCCGCGGCCGGCCAGGCCCTGCAGCAGCAGGACCGACACCAGCGCACCGAGCATGGCGCTGGCCGGCAGCGCCCAGGCGTTGAGCTGGCTCAAGCCCGAGTAGAAGGCCGCCACGGCACCCAGTGCGGCGCAGGCCGATACGCCGATAAGCCCCGGCTCGGCGAGTGGATTGCGCAGCAGACCCTGCAACGCGGCGCCGCTCGCCCCCAGGCTCGCGCCCACCAGCAGGGCCAGCAGCGCGCGCGGCAAACGGATCTGCTGCATGACCAGGGCGCCGACATCCTGGCCGCCGAAATCAAACAGCGCCCCGGGTGACACCGGCGCCGGGCCAGTGACCATGGCGAGCATGAACATCGCGGCAATAGCCGCCAGCAGGCCCAGCACCAGCGGCGCCAGGCGCGGCTGCAGGACCTGCCCCAGCCGATCGGGCGTCATTGACTGAGGGCGAATGCCGGGCGCTGGCGAGCCAGGCGCTCGGCCACCTTCGCCAGGTAGGCCCCGCCGCAGGTCCAGTCCCGTTCCGGCACCGTTACGCGGACCCGCTCCGTACCCGCGGCCTGCAGGGCGCGGTGCTCCAGCAGTTCGTGGGCCAGGGACGGCCAGCGCGGATTGCTGTCCCCGACGATCAGCATCTCCGGTGCGCGGTGGATGAACTGCTCGAGGCTGAGAAAGCCGTAACCGCGCAGCCCGGCGCGCGCGGCCAGGTTGTCGATCCCGGCGAGCGCAAGGACGTCATCGATGAGGGTGTCGGAGCCGGCGGTGAAGCCGCTCGCCTGCAGGACCATCGCCCGCGGCCGCGCACCTGCCGTCACGCGCAACTGGCCGAGCCGGGCATCCATGTCGGCCAGCAGGGCCTCGGCCCGCTCCTGCTGGCCTAGCACCCCGGCAAGCCGGCGCAGGTTGCGCCGGTAGCTGGCCAGGCGCTCGCCGGGCTCGAGTTCCAGCACGCGCAGACCGAAGCGCTGCAACAGCCGGCGGGTGAACGGGGCCGCGTCCGCCATCACGATCACCAGGTCCGGCTCCAGCGGCAGCACCTGCTCGGCCAGGCCGGTATTGAAGTGCATCCCGGCGGCCTGCAGGGCCTCGGCGCGGCGATAGAAATGCCCGAGCTCCGGGTCCAGCGACAACGCGGTCAGCGACACCACGCGTGCCGGATCCACCAGCTCCAGCAGCAGCGAATCGGCACACAGGTTCAACGAGACGATGCGCTGCGGCGGCGCGGCCGCGGCCGGCGTCACCAGCACCAGTGCCAGCAGCAGGCTCGCGAGCGCCCTCAACCGCTGGCGGCGGAGCGGTCGCGATTCCACAGCACTTCGCCACTGCTGGAGGCCCGTGCCAGCACCCTGGCCGCCACGAACAGGTAGTCGGACAGGCGGTTCACATAGGCGCAGGCGACATCGGCCACCGCTTCCTCTGCGCGCAGGCGCAGCAAGGCGCGCTCGGTCCGCCGGCACACCGCCCGGGCCATGTGGCAGACCGCCGCCGCCGGCGAACCACCGGGCAGGATGAACTCCTTCAAGGGCGGCAAACCGGCATTCACCGCATCGATGGCTGCCTCGATACGTGTGACGTAGGCCTCGGTGACCATGGTCATGCCGGGAATGGACAACTCGCCGCCGAGGTCGAACAGGTCGTGCTGCACGTCGAACAGCGTGGCGGCCAGGTCCTCCGGCAGCTCGTGGGTCAGCAGCAGACCGATAATGCTGTTCAGCTCGTCGACATCGCCGATGGCGCAGATGCGCGGCCCGGTCTTGTCGGTCCGCGAACCGTCGCCAAGGCCGGTCGTGCCGCTGTCGCCGGTGCGGGTATAGATCCTGGAAAGTCGATTGCCCATGGGTGTCTCCGTGTGCTCCGCGGTAGCTACAGACTGTAACCGACGCTGAGCATGAGGTTGCGATCCGGCGCCGGGAACAGGGTTGCCACCACCGGGAAGAAGGGATCGCGGAAGTCGAAGCCCGAGGCCCCCGCATCGCTGTAG
>CAYGQN010000270.1:0-6283 GCA_964351795.1 uncultured Gammaproteobacteria bacterium | reverse complement strand
GACAGGCAGCCACCACGGGCAGCCACCACGATTCCGGGGCCTGCAAGGGAAGTGGAAGTCGAGACTTCGACGTGCCCGCCCGCAAGGCGCATGGCGGGTCCCTGAGCGGGGCGTCCGTGGCGCGCGGGCGGGCGTCGGGGGACCCTGGCCAGCGTCGCGCCAGCCGTGGCCGGGCCCGGTTCAGCGGGTGCGGTAGGTGATGCGGCCCTTGCTGAGGTCGTAGGGCGTGAGTTCGACGGTGACCTTGTCGCCGGTCAGGATACGGATGTAGTGCTTGCGCATCTTGCCGGAAATATGGGCCGTGACGACGTGGCCGTTTTCCAGTTCAACGCGAAACATGGTGTTGGGCAGGGTCTCGACGACCTTGCCTTGCATCTCGATATGGTCTTCTTTCGCCATAATCAGGCTGTTACCGCCATGGGTAGCCAAAAACGGCGCGTAGTTTGCCGGAAAGTCGGCGGGTGCGCAAAGCGCGACGGGTTCAGTCGGTGCCGCCAGCCAGGCGGCGCGTCCAGTGGCCGTCGATGAAATACTCCAGCGGCTGGTATTCCTGCTTGTAGCGCATCTTCGGGCTTTGCCGGATCCAGTAGCCGAGGTACAGGTAGTCGAGCTCGAGCCGGCGGGCGAGGTCGATTTCGTACAGCACCGCGAAGCGGCCCAGGCTGCGCCGTTCGAGTTCGGGTTCGTAGAAGGTGTACACGGCCGACAGGCCGCCGGGCAGGCGGTCCACCACGGCCACGCAGGCCAGCTGGTCGGCGAGGTACATCTCGTGGAACTCGGTCTCGCTCCAGGTGGCCGTCAGGAAGTCCAGGAAGCTCTCGGCGGTGGGGTTGTCCATGCCGCCGCCGGCATGGCGCGAGGCCAGGTAGCGTTGGTAGAGGGCAAAACTGGCGGCCGAGTAGCCGGCCGGCCGGATGCGGATCCGCAGATCCTGGTTGCGGTTGAAACAGCGGCGCTGGTTGCGCTTCAGCGCTGCCTCGGCCACGGGCAGGCGCACCGGGATGCAGGCACTGCAGCGCGGGCAGCGCGGCCGGTACAGGTGCTCGCCACTGCGGCGGAAGCCGTAATCGGTCAGCCGCTGGTACAACGCCGGGCTCTTGCGCACCGAGGGATCGGCGAACAGGGTGACTGCATCCTCGTCCGGCAGGTAACTGCACGGGTACCGCGGCGTCGAAAAGAAGTTCAGTGCCGGGCTGCGCGATGGCCTCGTCATGATGGTGGTTCCAGCTCCTCCCAGGCGTGCTGGGCGATTGCCTGCCCGCAGAGCCTGTCCAGCAGACCGGTGAAGCGCTCCCGTGAGAGGCTTACCGCGCCCAGGCTGCGCAGGTGCGGGCTGTCGAGCTGGCAGTCGATGAGTTTGTACTGCCAGCGCTTGAGATTGTGTGACAGGAAGCATAGCGCGACTTTGGACGCATCGCTCGCCCGCGAGAACATGGACTCTCCAAAAAATACGCGGCCGATGCTGACTCCGTAGAGACCGCCGACCAGTTCGCCATCCAGGTGGCATTCGATGCTGTGGGCTGCACCGAGACGGTGCAGGCGGGCATAGGCCACCATCATCTCCTCGCTGAGCCAGGTGCCGGCGACGTCATTGCGCGGCGCGGCGCAGCCGCGCAGGACGGCCTCGAAGCAGGTATCGGCGGTCACGGTGAAGCGCCCCTGGCGCAGCGTCTTGCGCAGGCTGCGGCTGATGCGGATCCGGCCCGGATAGAACACGCTGCGCGGGTTGGGGGACCACCACAGGATGGGCTGGCCGTGCGAGTACCAGGGGAAGATCCCGCGTCGGTAGGCGCGCAGCAGGGTCTCGCTGTCCAGATCGCCGCCGGCGGCGAGCAGGCCGTCCGGATCGTCCAGCGCCTCGCGCACATCGGGGAAGTCATCGGCGAGCGTATTGGCGGCAATCCAGAGCAGGGGATGGCGCATGCCGGCTTTTCCCCTCAGACCCGGTCCCGGTTCGGAACGCCGTTGCGCGCGGGCCGCGGCCCGGGTCCGGCTGACGCACCGGCGCGCCCGCGGCGGTGGCCCCGGGCCATCGTGAAGCTGCGTGCCTGCCGGTGACGGGCAGGCATGTCGACCGCCCCTCCGGGGCTGGCGCTGGTCGACCCCCCGATGCCGGTACGCCCGCGGATCACGCGCCCCGCCGGTAGGGGACGTGGTCGGCCACGGCATCCACGTAGCCGTCGATCTGCCGTGTTTCGTCGCGCAGGAAACCAGCCACCGCCTCGCGGAAGCCGGGGTGGGCAATCCAGTGCCCGGACCAGGTTTTCACGGCTTCGAAGCCCCGCATGATCTTGTGCTCGCCCTGGGCGCCGGCATCGAGCCGGGCCAGCCCGTTCTCAATAGCGTAGTCGATGGTGCGGTAGTAGCAGAGTTCAAAGTGCAGGAAGGGCAGGTCCTCAGAGCAGCCCCAGTGGCGGCCGTAGAGCGTGCGATCCCCGCGCATGCCGAAGGCACCGGCCACGTAGTCGCCGTCCAGGCTGGCCAGCCACAGCAGGGTCTGCTCCGGCAGGCGCGCGCTGAGGGCCCGGAAGAACGGCAGGGTCAGGCGCGGCTCGCCCCAGCGCTTGTGGAAGGTCGAGCAGTAGAAGCGATGGAACACCGCCCACTGGGCATCGCTCACCTGCCCGCCATGCAGGCATTGAATCTGAACGTTCTGCGCGGCCACCTCCCGGCGCTCGCGGCGAATCTGCTTGCGGCGCTTGGAATTCAGGCTGGCCAGGAAGGCATCGAAGTCGGCATAACCGCGGTTGAACCAGTGATACTGGCAGCCGGCGCGCATCAGCAGGCCGGCGCTCTCCAGGTGGCCGCGGTCGATGTCGTCCGGGAACAGGCAGTGCAGGGAGGACAGTTGCAGCTCCTCGGCCAGCGCCCGGGCCTGGGTCAGCAGCGCCGTGGCGATGGCCCTGGCCTGGTCGGTGTTGCGGTCCACCAGCAGCCGCGGGCCGGTGACCGGCGCAAAGGGGATGGCGTTGACCAGTTTGGGATAATAGCGCCCGCCGGCGCGCTCGAAGGCGTCCGCCCAGCTCCAGTCGAACACGAACTCACCCACGGAATTGGTCTTCAGGTACAAGGGCATGGCGCCCACCAGCGCATCACCCTCGTGGGCGGTGAGGTGAATGGGGACCCAGCCGTGGTCGGCCAGGCAGTCGAACGCCTCCAGGCCGGCCAGAAACGCGTGCCGGGCAAAGGGGTAGTCCGGCGGCACCAGGGCGTCCCAGTCGGCGGCGGCTATGTCCGCGAGGGATTCGTGGCGGCGGATGTCCATCATTCAGGCTGAACCTGCACGCCGCGGCCGAGGGCCGCCTCGATGCTCTGCAGCGAGCGGCCGAGGCTGAAGCTCACCTCGCGGTAGCGCCCCTCGGCGGTGAGGTAACGGTAGTCGAGCACGCTGCCGTTCATGATCCGGTGCAGGGCCAGGGATACCACCCGGCCATTGTCGACCTGGCCGAGGACGGTCTCGACGCGGCGCGGGCCGGCCGTGCAGCCGGGTTGGCCGTCGGCGCGGGTGATGGCCGGTTTGCGGTCCACCTGAAAGGTGGGGCAGTGGGCCGGGTCGAGGGTGGCGAAGCCCCCGGGCAGGCTGAAGCGCAGCACCACGGCCTCGCCACGGCGCAGCAGGGCCAGCTCATGCCCGGCCGACGGCGCCGCTGCAGCGATGACGCCCTCGCCGTCAGAGGTGGTGGTCCAGGCCGCGTGCACAGGCATCATCGCCACTATCGCATGCATCAACAGCAGGGTTGAGAAAATCTTGCGCATCGGTTCTGCATCGCGCCGCCGCGTGGACCGTGGGGGCGATGGCTCGCTTCAGCCGGGTTTGGGGCCGCTCTGGGTGTAGATGGGCAGGGTGGTGACCTTGCCGTCGCCATCGGAGATGCGCGGCGCACCCTCCTTCTCGACTTCGTCGATGCGAATCACGGCATGCATCGGGATGTAGCTGCGGGCCACGCCCTCGAACTCGCTGCGCAGCTGGTCTTCGCTGGGGTCGACGACCACGGATGACCGCGTGCCGAACACCAGGTTTTCCACTTCGATGAAGCCGAACATGGCGCTCTGGTGCACGTTGCGCGCGTAAACCTCGTAAATCTTGCCCTGATTGTGGAATACCACCTTGTAGGTGCGGGTTTTGCTCATGGTTTATGAATGTACCGATGGAGAAGGAATGGCCGGTGCGGGAGGCCCCGGCAATGATGGCCGCTCAAGGGTAGCTCAGTGCCCCGCCCGGTCCAAGGGGCAGACCAGCCAGCATCCAGCCCAGCAGCAACAGGATCCACACGAGCGCGAACGCCATGGCATAGGGCAGCATCAGCGCGATGAGTGTACCGGCGCCCGCCGTCGGGGCATGCCTTTGCAGCTGCGCGAGCACGATGATCATGTACGGGTTGAACGGTGTGATGACATTGGTGATGGAATCACCCACCCGGTAGGCGGCCTGGGTGAGTTCCGGGCTCACGCCCACCTGCATGAACATCGGCACGAACACGGGCGCGAAGAAGGCGTATTTCGCCGAGGCAGAGCCGACCAGCAGGTTGCCGAGCATCACCACGAACACGAACAACACCATCAGCGCCGGCCCGGGTATGGCCATGGCCGCCAGCGCCGCGCCGCCTTCGATGGCCGCCAGCTCGCCCAGGTGCGACACCTTGAAGGCCTCGATGAACTGGGCCGCGACGAAGGCCAGGACGATGTACGGGCCCATGGCGGCCATGGTCTCGGAGAGCATGGCGGCCACGTCGCGGTCCGAGCGGATCCGGCCGCTGACGATGCCGAAGGTCAGGCCGGGCACGAAGAAGCCGATGGCCATCAGCGGCACGATTGCCTCCACCCAGCGATCGAAGCGCTTGCCGACACCGTGCAGCGGCGCGCCCGGCAGCGCCGTGGCCAGGGCGAACAGCGCCAGGCAGACCAGCAGGGCCACGATGGCTGCGGCCAGCGCCCGTGCCTCGCGGGTTGCCGCCATTGCCGGCATCGAGGCGGCCGCTGCCGCCGGGGCCTCCAGCCGGGGTTCGACGAAACGTGCTGACACGAGCCAGCCGCAGCCGGTCAGCACGACGGCGGAGACGATCATGAACCACCAGTTGGCGGTGGCGGCAACCACGTAGTCGGCATCGATGAAGCGGGCGCCGGCCTGGGTGAAACCGGCCAGCATCGGATCGACGGCGGTGAGGAACAGGTTGGCGCTGAACCCTGCCGATACGCCGGCGAAGGCGGCGGCGATCCCCGCCAGCGGCGAGCGTCCGAAGGCCAGGTACAGGCTGGCGGCCAGCGGCGGCAGTACGACGTAACCGGCGTCCAGGCCGAGCGAGGACAGGACCCCGAGAAACACCGTGACCGGTGTCAGCCAGGTGCCGGGGACCCGGCGCATCACCGCGCGGATGAGGGCGTCCACCAGGCCGCTGCGCTCGGCCACGCCGATGCCGAGCATGCCGGTGAGCACGATGCCGAGCGGCGGGAAGGTGATGAAGTTGTGCACGGCCGTGCTCAGCAGCCACCACAGGCCATCCGCATCAGCCAGGCCGTTCACGGCTATCATGGCCTCGGCCCCGGCATGCCCCGGCCGCCGGGCCGCCCAGCCCAGGGACTCGCCGAGCGAGGACAGCACGAACACGACGACGGTACCGATCAGGAACAGGCTGGCGGGATGGGGCAGGGCATTGCCCAGCCGCTCGATGCGATCCAGCCAGCGCGGCGCCGTGTCAGCGGAGGTGGCCAAGGGACGCCGGTGCGGGCTCAGAGGTCGATGCAGCGGCCGGGGTCGAAGCCCGGGACATGCTGATGGCCGTGATAGCCGCGCGGATTGCACACCACCCGCGTGCCGTGCACGAGGTAATCGCTGCAGGCGTGGATGTGGCCGTGGAACCAGACCGCCACGTCGTGCGCGGCGAGCAGATCGTCAAGCGTGTTGCAGTAGGCCGGGCGATACACGGGATCGTAATGCCCGGACCAGCTCCGCTCCGTGGGCGCGTGGTGGCTGACGACCACCGTGGGGCCGGCGTGCGGGCGCGCCAGCGCGCCTTCCAGCCAGGCGCGTGACGCGCGATGCCGGGCGAGGGTCTGCTCGGGGGTCAGCAGCCCGGTACCCTGGTGGATCTGCAGGTAGTCGTTCATGCCCCGTGCGGCGCGCGCCATCAGGCCCGGATCGGCGCCGCCGAAATCCGTCCACAGGGTCGTGCCGAGGAAGCGCACGCCATCGATGACGACCTCGTCGTCGTCCAGGAAGTGGATCCCGGCGGCGGCGGCCCGCTCGCGCAGGCGGCGCCGCACCGCGCCCGTCTCGCCGGTGTAG
>CAYGQN010000269.1:0-6362 GCA_964351795.1 uncultured Gammaproteobacteria bacterium | reverse complement strand
CGCGGGCGGGAGCGGGGTCACCTGCCGCGGGGGCGGCCGGCGCCCCGGCAGGGGCCTGTGGGGCGTCCGGCGGTCCGGCGATGGCCGGCGCCGTTGTGGAATCCGCGGGCGCCGCCGTGGCCGACTCCGGCGCGGGCTGTGCCTCGGCGGCGTCCGTGGCACTGGCGCCCGCCATGCGGCCGGCGACCGCCCGGGCAACCAGGTCGGCCTCGGCAAGCTCGCCTTCCATCGGCGACACAGGGGCATCCTGGCGTGGCAGCACGGCCGGGATCTGCAGTGGCTCGCGGGCGTTGCTCTCCACGCCCACGGCCACGTTCGGGGAAGGCGCCGGCCGACCCGGCGGCAGGTGACGCCGATCCGGCCAGCGCCGTTGCGGCCGCGGCCGCGGCCGCGGCTGCCGCTCCGAACACTGCCACTGCCGCCGCGGCTGTCGCTGCCGATCCGGCGCCGGCGCTCAGCGACAAGGCCATCCGCATCAGCCGCTCACGCGGCGCCGGCCAGGTGGACCCGACCGCGGCCAGCGCCTACGCGGCCTACCAGGCCGGGGACCTGGACGCCGCCGCCCGCCTGTACCGTGACGTGCTGACCCGGGACGAGCGCAACCGCGCCGCCCTGCTGGGCCTGGCCGGCATCGCCCTGCGCGAGGGGGATCGCGCCGGCGCCTTCCAGCACTACCAGCGCGTGCTGCGTCTGTACCCGGCCGACACGGTGGCCAACGCCGCGCTCATCCGCCTGCAGGGTTACAACGGCTCGGCCGAGACCGACCTGAAAAACCGCATCGCCACCTCGCCCGACTCGGCCTACCTGCATTTCATGCTCGGTAACCTGCATGCCCGCCGCGGCCGCTGGGACGATGCCGAGCTGGCCTACTTCGAGGCGGTGCGCCTGGATCCGGCCAACCCCGAATTCGCCTTCAACCTGGCCGTGAGCCTGGAGCGTATCGGCCAGGGAGATGCGGCCAAGCGCTACTATCGCGCGGCCCTGGATGGCGTCGGCAGCCGCAAGGTCGCCTTCGACCCGGCGCTGGCCCGCGGCCGCATCCAGGCCCTGGAAACAGGCGCGCTGTAAGCCACGGTGAACGCACCCACCCGCCAGAACATGCGCATCGGCGAGCTGCTCGTCCAGAAGGGCGTGGTCAGCCCCGACCAGGTGCGCATTGCCATCACCGAGCAGAAGAAGCAGGGTCGTACCGAGCACCTGGGCAAGATTCTCGTGCGCCTGGGTTTTGCCACCGAGGGCATCATCCTCGACGTGCTCGGCGGCGCCCTCGGCCAGCAGAAGGCCGACCTTGCCCGCGTGGTGGTGGATGCCGAGGCGGTCAAGCTCATCCCGAAGGACATGGCGCGGCGCTACCACGTGCTGCCGCTGACCTTCGAGCCGAACCGCAATCGCCTTACCGTGGCCATGGCCGACACCTTCAACGTGGTGGCGCTGGACCAGATCAACGCGCTGCTCGGCGGCGACGTGGAGGTCATGCCGCTGCTCGCCGGCGAGGCGGAAATCGGCGAGGCCATCGACCGCTTCTACGGTTTCGAGCTGTCCGTGGACGGCATCCTGCAGGAAATCGAAACCGGGGAAATCGATTACGCCTCGCTGGAGGCCGACAGCGCCGAGTACAGCCAGCCGGTGGTGCGCCTGGTGAATGCCCTGCTGTCCGACGCCGTCAAGCGCGGCGCTTCGGATATCCACTTCGAGCCCGAGGAAGGCTTTCTGCGCTTTCGCTACCGCATCGACGGGGTGCTGCGCCAGATCCGCTCATTGCACAAGAACTACTGGTCGGCCATCGCCGTGCGCCTGAAGGTCATGTCGGGCATGGACATCGCCGAGACACGGGCGCCGCAGGACGGGCGCATCTCGCTGTCGCTGTCCGGCCATGCCATTGACTTCCGCGTGTCCACCATCCCCACCGTGCACGGCGAGAACATCGTCCTGCGTGTGCTCGACCGGCAGAAGGGCATCGTGCCGCTGGAGCAGCTTGGCCTGGGCGATGACATCCTCAACACGCTCAAGCTCATGGTCGCGCGCCCCGAGGGCATCGTGCTGGTGACCGGCCCCACCGGCAGCGGCAAGACCACCACGCTTTACTCGATTCTCAATCATCTGAACACCGAGTCCGTGAACATCATGACCCTGGAGGACCCGGTCGAGTACCCGATGGGCATGATCCGCCAGACCTCGGTGAACGATGCCATCCGGCTGGACTTCGCCTCCGGTATCCGCTCCCTGCTGCGCCAGGACCCGGACATCATCCTGGTGGGCGAGATTCGCGACGAGGACACCGCCACCATGGCCTTCCGCGCCGCCATGACCGGCCACCAGGTGTTCTCCACCCTGCACACCAACTCCGCGCTCGGCGCCATCCCGCGCCTGCTGGACATCGGCATCCGGCCCGACATCATGGCCGGCAACATCATTGGCATCGCCGCCCAGCGCCTGGTGCGCAAGCTCTGCAGTCATTGCCGCAAGCCGGGCGTGGCCTCGGCCATCGAGCGGCGCCTGCTGGGCCTGGCCGAAGACGCCGACGATGTGGTGGTGTACTCCGCACGCGGCTGCAATGCCTGCGACCACACCGGTTACCGCGGCCGCATGGCGCTCATCGAGATTCTCAAGTTCGATCGCGATCTCGACGAACTGCTGGCCCGCAACGCCACCCTGCGCGAACTGGCCGAGGCCGCCGCCGGCAAGGGCTTCACCACCCTCGGTGACATCGGCATCGGGCGGGTCCTGGAAGGCAGCACCAGCCTCGACGAAGTCTCGCGCGTGGTCGACCTCACCGAGCGGCTGCAGTAATGGAGGTGTTCCAGTACAAGGCCGTCAACCAGCAGGGCCGGATGATGTTCGGCCGCGTCGATGCGGCCAACGTCAACGATCTCGAAATGCGCCTGGCGCGCATGGGCCTGGACCTGGTCAACTACAAGGCGCTGAAATCGCGCGGCCGCAACGTCACCGGCCGCGGCGTGCAGCGGGTGGACCTCATCACCTTCTGCTTCCACCTCGAGCAGCTCGCCCGCGCCGGCGTGCCCATCCTCGAGGGCCTGGCGGATCTGCGCGACAGCGTCGACAATCCGCGCCTGCGCGAGGTGGTCTCGGCCATGATCGAAACCATCGAGGGCGGCAAGAACCTCAGCGGAGCCATGGCCGAATTCCCGTTCGTGTTCAGCGAGGTGTTCGTGAACCTGGTGCGCGCCGGCGAGGAATCCGGGCAGCTGCCGCAGGTGCTGCGCCACATGGTGGAGAACCTCAAGTGGCAGGACGAACAGGCCTCCTACACCAAGCGCCTGTTCATCTACCCGGCGCTGGTGGTCACCGTGGTGCTGATTGCACTCACCTTTCTCATGGTCACCGTGGTGCCCGAGCTGCTCACGTTCATCACCTCCATGGGCGGTGAGCTGCCACTGCAGACCAGGCTGCTCATCGCCGCCAGCGGCTTCTTCGCGCAGTTCTGGTACCTCATTCTGCTGTCGCCGTTCATCATCACCGCCGGGGTGATCATCGGCGTGCGCACCAGCCCCGGCTTCCGCCTGTGGTGGGACGGGCTGAAGCTGAAGCTGCCGGTCATCGGACCCATCGCCAAGAAGCTCATCCTCACGCGCTTTGCGAACTACTTCTCGATCATGTACGCCGCTGGCATCACCGTGCTTGACAGCATCCGGGTGGGGGAGCGCATCGTCGGCAATGCCGCGGTGGCCGAGGCCGTGCGCGAGGCCGGCCGCGACATCGCCGACGGCTCCGGCATCAGCGTCGCTTTCGAGCGCACGCAGCTGTTTCCGCCGCTGGTGATTCGCATGCTCCGCGTGGGCGAGAACACCGGCGCGCTGGAGGAGGCGCTGAACAACGTCAACTACTTCTACACGCGCGACGTGCGTGAATCCATCGAGCGCCTGCAATCCATGATTGGCCCCGGCCTGACCATCATCGTCGGTGGCCTGCTGCTGTGGGTCATGAGCGCCGTACTGAGCCCGATTTATGACCTCATCGCCACGATCGACTTTTAGCCTGTCGGAGCGCCGGGCCATGTGCCTGGCCGGCGATCGGCTGTTCGTCTACCACTACGCCAGTGGTGGCGTCACCGAATCGTTCGTGTTCGATGCCTCCGAAAGCGGGCTGATGCAGTTCCGGCGCTACCTCGCCGAGACCACCCCGGTGCCGGTGTACATGCTGGTGGACGTGGTCGAGGAGGAGTACCGGCATGAAACCATGCCGCACGTCAGCGGGCGCGACCGGCGCACCGTGATCGAGCGCAAGCAGTCCCGCCTGTTCCGCGGTACGCCGTATGTCTCGGCCATCATCCAGGGTCGTGAATCCGAGGGGCGCAAGGACGATCACGTGCTGTTGACGGCATTGATGAACCCCGATGCGCTGCGGCCGTGGCTGGAGTCGCTGACCGAGGCCCGCGTGCCGCTGGCAGGCATCTACTCGCTGCCGGCGCTCAGCGCCCGGCTGCTGAAGAAGCTGCAGATCAGCGGCGAGAACGTGCTGCTGGTGTCCCTGCAGAGCGGCAGCGGCCTGCGCCAGACTTTCTTCCGCGACGGGCATCTGCGCGTCAGCCGCCTGGCCAAGATGCCGCGCCTGGGCACGGTGCCGTTCGCCGATTACCTGCTGGACGAGCTCGAGAAGCTGCGCCGCTACCTGAACAGCCTGCGCCTGATGTCGCGCGACCGACCACTGGACATCCATGTGCTCAGCCATGGCGAGCCCCTGGAGCATCTGCGCCGGCATTGCAGCAACAGCGAGCACACCCGCTACCACCTGCACGACCTGGCCGATGTCGAGGCGAAGCTCAAGATTTCCGGCGACCGTGTCACCCCCTACAGTGATCGGCTGTTCGCCTGGCTGCTGCTGTCCGGCCGGCCACCGAACCAGTACGCCCTTGCCGAGGAAACCCGTTACTTCGGCCTGCACCGCTCACGCATCGGCATGCTCGCGGCGAGCGTGGTGCTGCTGCTCGGTGGCGCCGCCTTCAGCGGCTTCAACTTCATCCAGGGCGTGGCGCTCAAGCAGGAAGGCATCGCCGCCCAGCAGAAGGCGAGCTACTACAGGGACCGCTACGAGATCGCCCGCCAGAGCCTGCCGCCCACGGCAGTGGAGCCCATGGAGGTGCAGACCGCGGTCGAGGCGGTGGAGCAACTGGTGAAGTTCCGGGCCACGCCGCTGCCCCTCATGCAGGTGCTGGGCAACACCCTGCAGGCCTACCCGGATATCGAACTGGACACCCTGCGCTGGGGCCAGAGCGATGATCCGCGCCAGGACGTGTGGTCGCAGGACAAGGGCGATCGGGTGGACATCGAGCCCCCGGACAACGTCCCGGAGTATCCGTACTATCACATTGCCCGCATCGAGGGGCACGTCGGGCCGTTCGGCGGGGATTACCGGCGCGCGCTGGCCCAGGTGAACAACCTGGCAGCCCAGCTCGGGTCCCAGCCCTCGGTGTACGCGGTGACCATCCTGCGACAGCCGCTGGATCTCAGCTCCGATGCCCGCCTGGAGGGTTCGGCGGACGATTCCAACGAGCAGAAGCCGGCCCGGTTCTCCATTCGCCTGGTGCTGGGGGTGGACGATGGCGAAAGCTAGAACAGACTGGTCGGTGTTGCGCGGAGCGCTGGGCGTGCTTGGCGTGTGCGCGCTGCTGAGCATCGCCATGCTCACGGCGAGCATGTACTTCCATGACGCAATGGAAAAAGAGTACCGCCGCCACCACAACAGCTTCATCGGTATCAGTCGGCGCTACCTTGCCGTGGACGAGGAAGAGCGCATCGTGCGCAGCCTCTACCCGCGTTTCGTGGAGCTGTACAACCGGGGTGTCATCGGCGCCGAGGATCGCCTGAGCTGGCTGGAGGCCCTGCGTCGCGCGAGCCTGGACAGCGGCATCAGCGCCATGCGTTATCGTATCGACTCGCGCGAGGAATACGAGCCGGCATTCCCGGTCAGCGCCGGCGGCTTCCGCATCTACGCCTCGCGCATGTCGCTGGAGATGGAACTGCTGCACGAGGGCGACCTCGTGCGCCTGCTGCGCAACCTCGAATTACGGGCACCCGGGCTGTTCACCGTGCATCGCTGCGAGCTGTTCCGCTCCCAGCCCGAGCTTGACCCGACCAGCCTGCGCGACAACGTCGGCAGCCGCTGCGAGCTCGACTGGCTCACGCTCAACCGCAGCGGTGACGAGGGGATTGTCCTGTGAGCCGCGTCGCGGCAGCACTGATGTTGCTTGCGCTGCTGCTGGCCGGCGCACCGGCAGGCGCCGAGGAGGGCCTCGGGCGCCTGTTCACCTCGCCGGCCGAGCGCGCGCGCCTGGATGCGCAGCGTGCGCGTGCCGGTCAGGGCGAGTCGGTGCAAGCCGCTCCGCAAGAGCAGCCCCAGCCCGA
>CAYGQN010000268.1:0-6367 GCA_964351795.1 uncultured Gammaproteobacteria bacterium | reverse complement strand
CGTGCACGGACTCGATGCGAATGCTGTGATCGGGCTGGCTGGCCAACGAGGCCAGCATCGGGCCGATCTGTCCGTCGCCGGGCACTTCGATGTCAGCAAGACCAAGCGCCGACAGTTCCGCGGCGTTGTAGCCGAGGGTATCGGCGGCCACCGCGTTGCAGTAGGTGAATTTCAGCGATCGTGGATCGATGAGGTAGACAGCATCGGCGGCGGCATCCAGTGCCGCCCGATGACGACGCAGGTCCTCGTCGCGGCGCTTCTCGGCCGTGATGTTGCGCACCACCGCCACGAATGCGCCACGTTCGCCAAGGCCCGGTTCCCAGTGCACCGCCGCCTGCACAGGGTGCAACTGGCCGTCGGCGCAGCGCAGGTGGGTTTCCACCCGCATCACGTTGCCGGGCCGTGCTTTCAGTACCGCGTGGCGGCGGCGGAAGGCGGTTTCGCTGAGGTCGAACAGCGGCCGCGGCGTCAGGCGCAGCAGCGCGTCGCGACTGTAGCCGGACTCCGTCACAAAGGCCGCATTGGCGTATTCGATGCGGTTCGAATCCGGGTTGATCAGCAGGATGCCGTCGCCGGCGGCGTCCAGGGCGGCGGCACGCTGCGCCAGTTCCTGCTCGCGCTGATGCGCCTCGGACACATCGCGCACCACCGCGACCAGGCGTGCCGCCTGACCGTCGCCAGGCAGCATCCGCAGGGTGATGTCGACCGGGAAGCAGCTGCCGTCGCGGCGGCGGTGCCGGGAGGACAGTCGTATGGTGCGGCCCGGATCCCTGTGCACTTGCGCCAGCACGGCCCGGGCGCGCTCGCTGCCGTCCGGGTCGATGTCCTCCGGGCCCATGCCGCGCAGCTCATGCAGGCTGTAACCGAGCGAGTCGCAGGCAGTGCTGTTGGCGTAATGGATGCGGAAGTTGTCGATATCCATCACGAATACCGCATCACCGGCGGCCTCAACGGCTGCCGAGGCCTCCTCCAGCGCCTGTTCCCGCGCCAGTTGCTCGCTGATGTCGCGCACCACCGCTATGAAGCGGCCTTTCTCGCCGATGTCCGGTACGAAGCGCAGCATCACCTCCACGGGTGTGACCTGGCCGCTGCGGTGGCGCTGGCCGGTGGTGATGCTGCGGTAGTGCTCCGGCCCGCCGATGAGCTGCTGCAGCATCTCGCGGAACGCGGGCTCACTGATGTCGGCAGCGCTGTCGATGGGCCGCCGGCTTGCCAGTTCCGCGCGCGAATAGCCCAGCTGCACACTGGCCTGCACGTTGGTGTACACGAAGCGCAGGCTGTCGGGTTCGAAGATGTAGACGCCGTCGCCGGCGAAATCCAGGGCCGTGCGCAACTCGGCCAGCTCTTGCTCGCGACTCTGGGCATCGTGGATGTCCACGTGCTGGCCGAGCAACCGCAGCGGCGAGCCGTCGGGTTTGAACTCCACCACGCGCCCGACGCTGCGGATCCAGCGATAGCGACCGTCGGCACAGCGCAGGCGGCAGTGGTAGTCCAGCTGCCGGCCCGGCGGCGTGATGGCCTGGTCGATATTGCTCTGCACGCGCTCGATGTCGTCGGGGTGGACACGCTCGTAGAACACCGAATCGCGCAAGGGCCCGGTTTTCGGGGACTCGCCCAGCATCTCCCAGAAGCGCGTATTGGTCGTCAGTTGCTGCGCGTCGATATGCCAGTCCCACAGCCCGAAGGCACTGGCTTCCTGGGCGAGTTCGAGGCGCTCGCGTGCCTCGTGCTCGTCACTGACATCAAGGATGGTCCCCACCACGCTGGCCGGGCCACCGTGTTCATCACGGGCAACGCAATGCATGCTGTGGGTGACATGCAGCGTCTGGCCGCTGCGATGCAGGAGCTTCAGTTGCGCCTCGAGGCTGTCGGTGCCCTGGTCCAGGCCGTCCAGCAGGCTCTGCAGCCGCGGTGTGTCGGCCGGGTGCAGGTGCTGGACGAAGGCCTCGAAGTTCCCGGGGAACTCGCCTGCCGCATAGCCGAGCAGGTCGGCGAGGCGGTCGTTGAACTGCAGCTCACCCGAGGCGACGTCCCAGTTCCACAGTGCCAGTCGCGACGAGCTGACAAGCACCTCGTTGCGTTCGCGCTGGGCGCGGGCGTCGTTTTCCAGCTGCCGGTGTTCGGTCAGGTCGCGGGCCGTGCCGACGATGCCGACGATGGTGCCATCGTCGCCGAGCAGGGGCGTCTTGACGGTATGGATCAGCCGCTGGCCGCGGCTGGTGGCAATCCAGCGCTCGCTATGCACCTCCGGGGATCTGGCGCTCAGGATGTGCGCATCCTCGTCGGCGGACTGGACGTCGTCCAGCCGGCTGTCCAGCTCCGCATTGCTGCGGCCGACCAGGTCCGCGGGATCCTCGAGCCCCACCGCGGCCAGGAATGCGCGGTTGGCGCCGAGGTAGCGCCGCTGCGCATCCTTCCAGAAAATGAGTTCCGGCAGGGCGTCGAGCACCGCCTGGGGAGGGCCCGGTTGCCAGCCGGCGGCCCCGCCAGTGGCTGCCGACTCCGGGTCATGGGTACTCATCGCGCTGCCCTGCTCCTTCCGACCGGGTGACATCGTGGTCGATGCCGGCCCGAGACCGTCCGTTCGAGACGTCTTAGCGGCACGAGTGGCAGCGGACTTTATGCCTCGACGCGTCTGCCGCGGCGGCGGCAAACGCCTATAATGGCCATCTTTTTCCGGCGGGAGATGGACATGATGCAGCTAGGACCCTGGGGTGCCTTCGTTTTCACCGACATGCTCGGCCCCGATGCCATTCGCGATACGGCGCAGCAGGTCGAGGCGCTGGGTTACTCGGCCTTGTGGTACCCGGAGGTCCGGCGCTACGAGAGCCTGTCGCTCGGCGGTTTCATGCTCGGCCATACCAGCCGGCTGGTGGTCGCCAGCGGTATCGCCAACATCTATGGCCGCGACGCGACCGGTGCGGTGATGGGCCACAACAGTCTGAACGAGCTGTACGGCGGGCGTTTCCTGCTCGGCCTCGGGGTCTCCCACGCACCCATCGTCGAGGGTGTGCGCGGGCAGAACTACGGCAAGCCGCTGACCACCATGCGCGAGTACGTCAACGCCATGGATGCCACCTGGGACGGCCTGGAAACCCCGGCCGACCAGCGCCAGCTGGTGCTGGCCGCCCTTGGGCCGAAGATGACCGAACTCGCCGGCCAGCGCACCCTCGGCGCGCATCCCTACAACGTCACCCCCGAGCATGCGCGGGCCGCCCGCGACATCATGGGGCCGGGCAAGCTGCTGTGCTGCGAGCAGAAGGTGTGCGTCACCGAGGATGCCGAACTGGCCCGGCGCATCGGCCGGGCGGCGCTGGAGCTGTACATGGTGCTGCCGAACTACCGCAACCAGTGGCTGCGCCTGGGCTTCACCGAAGCGGACCTGGACAACGGCGGCAGCGACCGCTTCATCGACGCCATGGTCTTCCACGGCAGCGCCGGGCAGGTGCGTACGCAGTTGCAGGCCTACCTGGACGCCGGTGCGGACCATGTCTGCATCCAGAGCCTGCGCCCGGACGGCCAGCCGGGTGCCGATTTCGACGCCCTGAGGGCGCTGGCGGCCTGAGCATCGCGGCCCCGCGCCGCTGAAGCCGCGCCGGCCGGTGTTGGCGTTCGGCGCCGGGGCCTCCGAGGACCGGGGGATCGGCGGGATGCCGTTGCGAATGCATTGGCACGACGCGACGCGTGTCGATGGTCCCGCACCAGGCGGCTGAAGCCGCCCCAGCGAAGGGGGTACCGGGCCCCGGGCTGCTGCTGGGGAGCGTCAACATTGTTGGCATGGGTGGGGCGCAGTCGGCGGTTTTCGCGCCCGTTGCCGCGCACGGGTGCCCGCGCACCTCACCCGGGCTTGCGGCGGCGGTCCGGTGGCGCGCCCGGCTGCGGACGCTCCGTGGCCTGCGCGGGCTGGCAGGCCGCCATCCGCGACCTCACTCACGCTTTCCACCCGCCCGGCCGGCACTTTCGTATTACCGCCCCCCAGCCCCGGACCGCTACGGTGCCAGTCAGGCACAGATACTCCGGAGCGCCGGACTGCAGGGGCGTCCTGCAGTCTGCGGATCCCGGGCAGGGAGGAACGGTTTGAACCAGCGACAGGGGATCATCGCGGTCGCGGCTGCCATCGCCATTACCCTCGGCATGCCGGCGTCGGCTGCCCAGCAGGCCTCCGCCGGGCTGACGGTCACCGGCAACTTCGGTGTCAGCATTTTCGCCGACAGCGTCCGCAGCGAGCGCGACGGCAGCACGGCTGCCTCCGCGTCCCTGAACCCGGCTCTGAATTACATCGACGTGGGCGCTCTCGGCTTCGCCCGCCCAGGTCTGCTGCGCGTGTATGCCAAGGCTGATTCCAACGTGCCGGGCAGCGACAACTTCCGCACCCAACTGGCTTCCGCCGAAGCGCTTTGGACGACGAGTGCCGTCATGAACGTGCCGGGCGTTGCCCCGGGAACGGCCGGCACAGCCACGGCCCGTCTTGCCTTTGACGGTTCCCTGTATTGGGATCACCAGGGTACCAACGCGCTCTACCGCGGCGTCGGTTCCCTGTACGGCGATTTCCGCGTCGGCGGCGCGCGGTCCACCGCCCAGTATGCCGGTCGATTCCAATGGGATACCGGCTCGGGTTTCTGGCGGGTCACCCGCTCGCGCAGCGGTGAGTCGGACGTCAACGTCGTCTATACCGATAGCCCGTCCGGCTTCGGCGGCTACGGGTTCAACGAGGTGCTCGAAGTGACCTTCCCCTTCGTGACCGGCCAAGCGGTGGACATCCGCGCTCTCATGAGCGCGCGCGGCGAGTCCGCCTCTTCCAGGGCCGGTGCCGGGCTGGACTGGACCAGCGATGCCGGCAACTCGGCCTACTGGCAGGGGATCAGCAACGTCACCATCGGCGGCCAGTCGGTGGACAACTTCTCCTTCCTCGACCTCGGAACCGGCGAGGAACTGGCGCTCGCCACGCCGATTCCGCTGCCCGCACCGCTCGCCCTGTTCGCCGCCGCCATCGCATGCGTGCACGGCGCCGCTCGTCGCCGGCGCTGAGCCGTTACCTCGCCGGCGGCTCCGGCTCGCCGTCGGTGACGCCGCTGACCAGGTTCTCCGAGTACAGGGACGCGAGATCCAGCCCGGCCGGGTCCGTTACCGGCACGAGCGCATCCAGCAGGGCCAGGAATTCCCGCTCCTGGGCACGGCGCGCCGCCTCGGCAGTCGCCACGTCCACCTCGGCGAAGCGCAGGACGCTGCCCGGCAGCGCGCGCGCCAGTGCCGGCAGGTCGGCGGAGATGACGGTGGCGATCTTCGGGTAGCCGCCGGTGGTCTGCCGGTCCGCCAGCAGCACCACCGGCTGGCCGCTGTGCGGCACCTGAACGGAACCGGGTGCGATGCCCTCCGGGAGCAGTTCCCGCGCCTGCCGTCGCGGCAGCGCGGGGCCTTCCAGGCGCATGCCCATGCGATCGGCCTCGCGGGTCACCGTCCATTCGGCTGCGAACAGCGTCGCCAGCGCGGCGTCGGTGAACCAGTCCGCGTGCGGCCCGGTGACCAGTCGGATCCGGCTTGGCAGAGCCCGGTCCGGCGGCCGGCGACAAGCGCGATCCATGCCCGCCGGGGCGCTGGCCAGGCGCAGCGGCAGTTCATCCCCGCTGGCGAGCGGTGCGCCGTGCAGGCCGCCCAGGCCGGCGCGTGCATAGGTGGCGACGCTGCCGAGCACCGGCGCCAGGTCGAAGCCGCCGGCGACGGCGATGCAGGCGGTGCGACTGTCGCCCAGCGCACCCAGGCGCAGGCGCTCGCCCTGGTACAGGGTATGGCTGCGATCCGGCACCAGTGCCTGCGCGACGCCGTCGGCATCCAGGCGCTCGGCCGCTTGCGCCGTGCCGGCAATGGCAATGCGCACACTGTCGGCCAGCACCTCCAGGGTCGGCCCCGCCAGCAGCACCTCCAGCACCGCTTCGTCCTCGCGGTTGCCCACCAGCCGGTTCGCCAGTCGTCTTGCCAGCGGGTCCAGCGCCCCGGCAGCCGGTACCCCGAGTGCCTGCCAGCCCGGCCGCCCATGGTCCTGCACACTGGTGCAGGCGCCCGCCTGCAGTACGCGCAGCCGGGCACTCAACCGGATGCCTCCATCGGCAGGCGATACTCGCCGGCCGCGACGCGGCGGGCGATATCGGCGATGGCCGTGGTATCGACCGGCTCGAAGCGCACGGTATCGCCCGCGCGCAGCAGTGCCGGTTCCGCCGCGCCTGCATCGAACAGCCGCACCGGGGTAGAGCCCAGCAGGTGCCAGCCGCCCGGGCTCTGCAGCGGGTAGATGGCCGTCATGCGATCGGCGATGGCGACGCTGCCGGCCGGCACCCGGTTGGTCGAGGCCACCTTCGACGTGGGGACCGAC
>CAYGQN010000267.1:0-6388 GCA_964351795.1 uncultured Gammaproteobacteria bacterium | reverse complement strand
GCGTCGCCGCCTCCAGGCGTTCTATCCAGCCCTCGCTGCGCACGTGGATGTGGGCAATGCGATCGGCATCGGGCACCACGTAACCCACCGTCCGGATGGGCCGTGCCAGCGTCGTACGCGTTACCGGGGCGAGCTTCACGCCGATGTTGTTGATGATCGCCGCATCGATGCGCAGGGCGGGCTCGCTGCCGGCGTCGGCGCCGGCAGCGGTGGCATCGCCATACACGGGCACCAGGTCCATGCCCATCGGGGACTTGCCCGGCCGATCCCGCCGGTAGGCCGGATCCATGGGGGCAACCCAGTACAATACGTCGCGCCCGGTGCCGGTCCCGGCCGTCGAGTCGGTGCTCGGCGCCGCAGCCCCGCGCAGGGTCCAGGCAAGACCGAAACCGGCGGCGCCCACCAGCAGCATGGCCAGCAGTGTCAGTGCGGCTTTCATGGGGCGTCTCCGCGCAGGTACTCCAGCCGGGCCCAGGCCTTGCGGGCCTCGGTCTCCAGCTGCAACTGCCGCACGCGCGTGTCCAGCTCGGCCAGTTCGCTGCGGATGAGTTCGGCGAAGTCGGTGAGATCACTGGCGTAGGTGCTCATGGCGGCATCGGCGGTCTGTCGCGCGCGCTCGCGCACCGTCTCCCGGTACAGCGCCGCGCGCTCGTTGAGGCGGGTCCAGTCCGACCAGGCCTGTTCCAGGTCGCGTTGCAGTTCACGCAGGGCGAGGTCCCGGTCCAGGCGCTCGGCGCCGCGCTGCTGCACGGCCGCGGCCAGGCGACGGTCCTGGCGCCGATCCGTGAACAGCGGCAGCGAGACCGTCAGACCGAGGCTGCCGAAATCCGCGTACTCGGTGCGCAGGCCATAGCTGCCTTCCAGCGCCAGCGTGGGCCGGTAGGCCTGCTCGGCCAGGGCCACGTCGCGGTCGGCTACCTCGGCCTCGGCCGCCTCCACCAGCACCCGTGGGTGGGCAGGCAATGACGCCGACAGCACCGCCAGCGGCGCCGGCACGGGCAGTGCCGGCAGGGCCTCGGGCAACGGCCGCAGCGCGGCATCGCCGATCCAGCGCGCCAGGGCGCGGCGGGCGCTGTCGGCCTGACGCCGGTGCTCGATGGCCTGGTCATGGAACAGCGCCAGTTCCAGCTCGGCGCGCAGCGCATCCTGGGCATGCATGCGCCCGGTGGCAAAGCGCGCACTGAGCGAGTCGATGTTCCGGCCCACGGCCTCGGCGCTCTGGTCGACAATGGCCGCGGCGCGCTCGCGGAAATACAACTCCAGCCAGGCCAGGCGCGTATCGAGGGCGATACGGCGTGCGGCCAGCGTCATGCGCATGCGCTCCACCGCCGCCTCGCGGTGCCGGCGTTCGCCGCGCAGGGCCAGCGTATCGCCGGCCGGAAAGCTCTGGCGCAGGCCCAGCTGCAGCTGGGTCATTTCCGCCTGGCCGAGGCTGAAGCTGTCCAGCGGCAGGTTGGCCATGGCAGCGGTGATCTGCGGGTCCGGCAGCTGCGCATCGGCGACAGCTGCCTCCTCCAGCGCCTGGGCACGGGCCTGGAAACGCAGCAGCGCCGGATCCTCGCCGGCCAGCGCCAGCGACACGGCCTCGTCAAGCGCGAGCGCGGTCCCGGCCGGTACAGCGGCCGGCGTGACAGCCAGGCTCACAACGCCAAGCAGCGTTGCGCGCCACAATCGATACAGGGGCATGATGGTTCTCCACGAGCAAACGGGTGCTGGCCGGCCACGCGAGCGTGGGCAGCCCCGACACGGCGGAGAACGGGCTATTCGTTGAAGTGGGCGTGCAGCAGGTGCAGGCGGGGGCCGGCCCGGGGCGGGCCGTGCAGTGCCAGCGGGCGTGGCGCGGTAACGCGGGCGACGGGCAGCGCCGCCATGGCGACGTTTGTCGCCAGCACCACCGGCGCCTTCACGGCGTCACTGCCGCGAGTGGCGTCGAAGCTGTCGGGATGCTCGCAGTCCGCGGCAGCGGCCTGGTGGCAGGGCGGCGCCGGCGGGCACTTGGGGCAGGCGTGCTCGTGCTGCTCATCGGCGGCATGCATGGCCATGGCGCAGGGCGCGGCGACAATCGCCAGCCACGCCAGCACGAACAGCCCGGCGGTGAGCCTGGCCAGGCGGCTACGGTGGCAACGCAGTATCTGCAGCACGGTCATGACCGCCAAAGCATAGCAGCATCGCCGGCGCGCCGCCGCCATGCGCGGATCATCGTCCCGGCGGCGGCGGGGGCATTCCAGGACTTGTCGTGTCCTGTCCGCCTACGCTATTCGCTTCGCCCTGCACGCGAGCCTGCCGACCACCGCGCCGCGGGGCGGCCAGGTCCAGCCCAGCCGGAAACCGGCCGCGGTCGGGCGCGGCGCCGCTGGCCGAACCTGCCGCTTCTGCGCGCCGGCAGGTGTCGTCCCCGCGGCGGACGTTCACAAGACGGTGCGCTCCTCCGAGCTGAGGACGGGCACGTCGGTGCGCTCGACCTCGGGCGCGCCGTACAGCAGTTCCACGGCGCGGTCGGCGGCATCCTGGAACGGCTCCAGCACCAGGTCGGCGCCGGCGGCGAACAGGTCCTCGGTCTCCGACGCGTGGTGCGAGGCCACGGCCACACGACCGCGGAAACCGGCACCGCGGGTGAGCTGGATGAGCGTGGTGCGGGTGTCCTCGTGGCTCAGGCCCGTGGGATGGATGGGAACGGTGGACAGGATCCACTCGGCATGCTGGAGCGGCAACTCGCCCACGAACTCCGGATCGCTGGCATCGCCGAACTCGGTGTCCAGGCCGAGTTCGCGCCAGCGCCGCACGGCCAGCGGGTTGAAGTCCACGCCCAGCACGCGCATGCCGCGCTTGTGCAGCCGCAGGCCGATGGCGGTACCGAAGCGGCCCAGGCCGAAGATGATCACCGGGTAGCCGGCCCCGCCATGGCTGTCGGCCTCGCTGGCCTCGCGCGGGGTGCCCTTGCGCTCGAAGGCGCCCAGCAGCGGCTCGAACAGCGCGTACAGACGGTGCGAGTAGGTAATCATGTAGGTGGAGGCCGCGATGGTCACCAGGCCGACCATGGTCACCAGCCCCAGCGCATCCTCCTGCACATGCCCCAGGGAAACGCCCATGGCCACGAAGATCAGCGAGAACTCGCTGATCTGCGCCACCGTCAGCCCGGCCAGGAAGCCGGTGCGCTTGCGATAACCGAGCGCCCCCATGATGCACAGCACGATCAGCGGGTTGCCGATGAGCACGAACAGCGAGAACACCACTGCACCGAGCACGTGCGTGCCCAGCAATGACAGGTCGAGCGTGGCGCCCAGGGCGATGAAGAAGAACAGCAGCAGGAAATCCCGCAGCGGCGCCAGCCGCGCGGCAATGGTCTCCCGGTAGGGCGAGGAGGCCAGCGAGACCCCGGCCAGCAGGCCACCGACCTCCTTGCCCAGGCCGACGACATCCCCCACCGCGGCGAAGATGGCCGCCTGGGCGATGGCGAAGATGACCAGCAGCTCCGGTGCCCGCGCCAGCCGCTCGGTCAGCGGGTTGGCCACGAAACGCACGAACAGCACCACCAGCGCCACCATGGCCACGCCGGACACGAGCACCGTCAGCACCGGCCCGCCTCCGTGGCCGCCATCGCCGGCGGCGGAGGCGCCGATACCGATGGCCGACAGGACGATCATGGCCAGCACCACGACCAGGTCCTGGACGATGAGAAAGCCCAGGGCAATCTGCCCGTGCAGGGCGTCGATCTCGCGTTTGTCCGACAGCAGCTTGACGATGATGATGGTCGAGGAGAAGGTCAGCGCCACCGCCACGTAGATGCTGGTGAGGTGCCCCAGCCCGAGTGCCAGGCCGATGGCATAGCCGAAGATCGACGTGAAGGCCACCTGGCCGAGGCCGGTCAGCAGCGATACCGCCCCCAGCGAGCGGATGAGTTTCACGTCGAGCTTGATGCCCACCAGGAACAGCAACACGGCAATGCCCAGTTGCGAGAGCAGCTTTATCTGCTCGTCGGAATGCACCACGTCGAGTGCGGACGGGCCGGCCATGAGGCCAACGGCGATGAAGCTGACGATCAGCGGCTGCCGCAACACCATGCCGAGGAAGCCGATGACCGCGGCAATCCCCAGCAGTACGGCGACCTCTGCGAACACGGAATGGTGGATGAATTCCATCCGGTAATTACCCCTCCTTTGCAGGGTTATACGGCGCCTCCGGAACGGCTGCGCAAGGTCTCGCGCGCAGCTAGGCCGCGACGCATGTATACGTTAGCATCAGCATGACACGCAGTGCTGCGAAGAACACCTTGCCAGTTGCGCGTCATTGTCCATGGCCAACGAGTGAACGCCGTGAAAACCATCACCCTGGCAACCGATTTCTCCACGCGCTCGGATCGCGCCCTCCGCCGGGCCACCCTCCTGGCGCGGCAGTCAGGCGCCCGCCTTGAACTTGTGCACGTGATCGACGACGACCAGTCAGCGGCCATTGTCGACAGCGAGCGCGGCGTGGCCGGCGGAATGCTGGATCGCATGGTCGACACCCTCAAGGCTGTCGACGGCGTTCAGGCCGGCGCCCGCATCATCGCCGCGCCGCCCTTCGCCGGCATCGCCAGGGCGGTGGAGGAAACGGCCTGTGATCTGCTGGTCATCGGCGCCCATCGCCGCCAGTTGCTGCGCGATGTCTTCCTGGGCACCACCGCGGAACGCACGATTCGCTCGGTGAGCTGCCCGGTGCTGATGGTGAACGCCACGCCCACCGGCAACTACGACCACGTCCTGCAGGCCACGGACCTGTCCGAGGGCTCGCGCCTCGCGCTGCAGCGCTTCCAGGCCCTCGGCATGACCAGCACGGCACGCAACACCGTGCTGCACGTGTTCGATGCGCCGGCACTGCGGCTGGTGATGAAGGAATCCCTCCTCTCGGACCAGCAGGAGCAGTACCTGGCGGTGGCGCGGGAAGAGGCCGCCCGGTCGCTGGCGGCCTTCATCGCCAGTGCCGGCCTCGACAAGCCGCGGGCCAGAACCCGCTACGGCGCCACCGGCACCGCCTATGAAATCCTGAAGGCGGCGGCGGAAGAGGCGGCCGACCTCATCGTCGTGTCCACCTGCGGGCGCAGTGCCCTGGCGAAGCTGTTCATCGGCAGTGTGGCCGAGCGGGTGTTGCAGCTCGCCACGGTGGACGTACTCGCCGTTCCGCCGGCGGCGGAATAAGCGAGGGCAACGTCGGCATCGCCCCGCGAAGGCGGGCCGGTGAAACGGGCGCCACACCAGCCACGGTCTGTGGCCGCTGGTGCGGCAGCCGCCGCAACGGCAGGCCCCGCCCTCAGGCCGGGGTGCCTGCCAGCAGGCGCGCCGGCTGCATGGCCTCGTACAGCGTGGCGTGCGCCGGGTCGGGCCCGCCGGTCAGCAGCGCCGCGGCCAGGGCCGACAGCCCCGGTGCACTCTGCACGCCGTAGCCACCCTGGCCGGCCAGCCAGAAGAACCCTTCCGCCCGCGGGTCGAAACCCACCACGAAAGACTTGTCCGGCGCGAAGGTCCGCAGCCCCGCCCAGCGGTGGCTCACGCGCTCGACCTGCAGGGTGGTCGCCGCCTCGAAGCGATCCACCGCCAGGGCGACGTCGTACTCCTCGGCCTGCGCGTCGCAGGGGGCGCTGGGTGTCTCGTCGGCTGGCGAGAGCAGCAACTGGCCGGCGTCGGGCTTGAAGTAAAAGGCCTCCTCGACGTCCACGGCAAAGGGCCAGCGGCGACAGTCCATGCCTGCCGGCAATGGCACGAGCATGGCCGTGCGGCGCAGGGGTTGCAGGCCAAGCGGGGCGAGGCCGGCCAGGCCGGCGAGCGGATCCGCCCAGGCCCCGGCCGCGTTCACCACCAGCGGCGCACTGAACGCCCCGCCGGCCGTACGCAGGCGCCAGCCCCCGCCGCTGCGCTCCATGCCGACAACCGGCGCGCCCGTGTGCAGCACGCAGCCGGCGTGGCGGGCCTGGCGCAGAAAGCCCTGCAGTACGGCATCCACGTCGAGGTCCCCGCCGCTGCTGTCCAGCAGGCCGGCATGCACATGCCCCGGCGCGAAAACAGGCACCCGTTCCAGCAGCCAGGCCGCATCCACGGGCACCAGCGCCGGCACCTCGGCATGCAGGCGGTCGAGTGCCTGGCGCTGGTCATGCCGGCCGAAGAACACCACCTCGCGCGGATTCAGCAGCGGCACCTCGCTGAAGCCCGCCGGCGGCTGGCGATAGAAACCCTCGCTCAGCACCGTCACCGCGCGCACCAGGGCGTTGCCGTAGGCGGTCACGAAGAACGCTGCCGAGCGGCCGGTGGCGTGGTAGCCCGGCTGCGGCTCGGCCTCCAGCACGATGACCCGAAGCCGGGGAGCCAGCCGCGCGGCCAGCGAGACCCCGGCGATGCCGGCGCCCACGATGATGACG
>CAYGQN010000266.1:5709-6391 GCA_964351795.1 uncultured Gammaproteobacteria bacterium | reverse complement strand
GTACTGGACTGGAGCTACGAGCAGATGGTGGAGCAGGGCGTGGTGTTCGTCGGCACGCCTGAACAGGTGACCGGCCAGCTGCTCGGCCTGTACGAGGACGCCGGCGGCTTCGAGGAGCTCATCATCATGAGCCTGTACGGCGGCCTCGTACAGGCCCTGCAGTTGCCCGCAGACCTGCGCCGGCGTGCCCACGAACACCACGCCCTGCTCCACCATCTGTTCATAACTCCAGTCCAGCACCGGCAGGAAGGGCGCATCGGCGTAGAAGCCGAAACCGGCGTCCAGCAGGCGCTGGCGGGCATCGGGGGATTGCCGGTCAATGGAGTGGATGGGCGAGAAATTCCAGCGCAGGAAGTTCTGCACCGCCTGGCGGGCCTCGGCGTGGGCCTGGGCCTCGTCCTCGTGCAGGAACATCGGCTTGATGAAGCCCACGTAGGGCCGGCTGCCGAACTCGGCGCAGGCGTCGCGATAGATTTTCATGGGCTCGAAGAACACCGCCGAGGGCACCGGCCCGCCCACGCAGATATGGAAGCCCTGCTCGGCAGCACGGCGGAACTGGCGGCCGCTGGAGCCCACCACGAACACCGGCGGGTACGGCTTCTGCACCGGCTTGGGCACGACCGACAGATTGTCGCAATGGTAGTACTGGCCGTCGTAACTGAAGCGATCCGTGGTCCAGGCC
>CAYGQN010000266.1:0-5699 GCA_964351795.1 uncultured Gammaproteobacteria bacterium | reverse complement strand
CCGTGGGCCAGGACTGCAGGAGGATATCCAGGCTTTCGGTGAAGCGGCGCTGGTTCTCGTCCTTCGCGACGTTGGCCGGATCCTGCAGCCAGGCATGGCCACGCCCTACCCCGCATTCCAGGCGGCCGCCGGTGAGGATGTCGGCCTGGGCGATCTGCCCGGCGAGAATCATCGGGTTGTGCAGCGGCAGGGTGTGGCAGAGGGCGCGAAAGCGCAGGCGCTGCGTGTGCTGGGCGATGGCGCTGAACAGCGCCAGCGGATCCACGTTGATGGCGAAGTTCTGGAAGAACGGATGCTCCAGCGTGCAGAACACGTCGAAGCCGAGCGCCTCGGTCTGGATGGCGACCTCCATGGCGTCGCGCATCACCTGCGCGTGGTCGGCGCCGTCCGGGCACTGGAACTCGGTGTACATGCCAAAGCGCAGGCTCTGCGTCATTGCTCTTCCCCCTTGTGTGCAGGTTCGCCCCCGCCCGAATGTAACCCCGCGGCGGGTGCCGGCGTCAACGCGACGGGCGCGAGCGCCGGCTGCGTGGGTCACGGGCGGCGGTTTCCGCCTCCACCTCGTCGCGCGAGCGCTCCCAGGTGATCTCCCGGCCCATCACGGTGCCCACCCAGGCCGTACCGTTGCGGGTCGGGGTGAGGGTGCAGCGCATGCTGTGGGCGCCCTCACCGACCACGACCTCGATGGCGCCGGGGCGACGGTTGAGCACGACGACGTCGGCGCTGCCGCCGCTTTCCAGGCGCACACGAATGGTTTCGTTCTGCACGGATCACCTCCCGAGGTTGAACGGGCAGCGTAGCCCCGTGGCCGGCCCGTGGATAGCGGCAGCGCGCGCCGCTGCCGGGCGGCAACGGCCTTCCCGGCCTTGGCACCACCGGATTCCCTGCAAGGGTCTCCGGCAATATCGGCCTGCGGGCTGCGCTTGCCGGTTCGGCATTGGAGCGGACTGAGTCCGGGACAGGCACGGACTGAGTCCGGGACAGGCACGGACTGAGTCCGGGACAGGCATGGGGACATGAGTCCGGGACAGGCACGGACTGAGTCCGGGACAGGCATGGGGACATGAGTCCGGGACAGGCATGGAGTCCGCACGGAGTCCGCGGAGTCCGGGACGGACCGGGAGTCCGGGACAGGCATGGAGTCTCCAGGCCAGGGCTTGTGGCGCATCAGGTTTTAACTGATAATCATTCGCGTTACGATTACTTATCAATCAGCCTCCCGGAGTCACCCATGCCGAAGCGCCCTGTTACCCTTCTGCCCCTGCTCGCCGCGATGGCCGGCAGCGCCCAAGCTGCCGATATCGACGAGATCATCGTCACGGCGGGCCGCATGGAGCGCCCGGAAACCGCCATACCCAACACGGTCACGCTCATCGACAACGAGGCGCTCACCCTGCAGACCACGCTGGTGAACGATCTCTCCGGCGTCCTGGGCAACCTGGTCCCGAGCTTCTCGCCCGCACGCCAGAAGATGTCCGGCTTCGGCGAGACCCTGCGCGGCCGCGCGCCGCTGTACATGATCGACGGCGTGCCGCAGAGCAACCCCCTGCGCGATGGCTCTCGCGACGGTCACACCATCGCCCTGGATTTCGTCGAGCGGGTCGAGGTCATCAACGGCTCCAATGCCATCCAGGGCCTGGGTGCGGCCGGCGGCATCATCAACCTGGTCACGCCCTCCGCGCCCGATGACGGCAGCTGGCTGCACCGCTTCCGCCTGGGCACCACGTTCTCGGACGAGTTCGACGACGATGCCCTGGGCTGGCGTGGCAGCTATCTCGGCGGCAAACGCTTCGGCGATGTCGATGTGGTCGCCGGTGTCAGCTACGAGTCCCGTGGCATCTTCATCGATGGCGCCGGCGACCCGGTCGGCATCGACAACACCCAGGGCGATCTCGCCGATTCCGGCGCCCGCAACTTCTTCCTCAAGGCGGGCTGGGAGCCGCTGCCGGACCAACGCCTGCAGCTGATGCTCAACGACTTCCAACTCGAGGGCGACGGCGACTGGCTGCAGGTGCCCGGCAACCGCGCCGCCGGCATCCCGACCACCTCGGTGAAGGGCGCCCCGCCCGGTGTGCCGGCCACCAACGATGTCACCACGCTGTCGCTCGACTACACCCACTCGGCGCTGTTCGGCGGCAAGCTCTCCCTGCAGGGCTTCTACCAGGATTTCGAAGCCGTGTTCGGCGGCGGCGTATTCGGCATTTTCCAGGACCCGGCCATCGACCCAACCGGCACCTTGTTCGAGCAGTCCTCCAACCAGTCCGAGAAAATCGGCATGCGCGCCACCTACCTGCACCGCGACCTGCCGCTGGCCGGCTTCGGTATCGCCTTCGGCGTGGACTACCTGGAGGACGAGACGGTGCAGGCGCTGGTGAACACCGAACGCGAATGGGTGCCAACCACGCGCTTCGTGAACATCGCCCCCTTCGTGCAACTGGAGCAGGCCCTGTTCTCCGAGCGCGTGTTCATCACCGCCGGCCTGCGGCACGAGGACGCCAGGCTCGATACCGGCGACTTCACGACCATCGCCTCGGCTGGCAACACCTTCGTCGCCGGCGGCGAACCGGATTTCAATGAGACGCTGTTCAATGCCGGCGGCATCTTCAACGCCACCGAGGACCTGTCGCTGTACGTGTCCTACTCCGAGGGCTTCACCATGCCCGACGTCGGCCGCGTGCTGCGCGCGGTGAGCACGCCCGGGCTGTCGGTGGATGACATCCTCGACCTGCAGCCGGTGGTCTCCGACACCACGGAAATCGGCGCGGACTTCAACAACGGCAGCCTGCGCCTGCACGCCGGCTACTACTGGTCCAACTCCGACCTCGGCCTGCGCCTGCAGAACGTGGGCGGCATTTTCGAAGTGCAGCGCGAGCGCACGGAAATCGAGGGCCTGGAGCTGTCGGGCGAGTACGCGCACGCCTCCGGCTGGGGTGCCGGCCTGCTGTACTCGCAGATCGACGGGCGCTTCGACAGCAACGGTGACGACGATGTCGACACCGACCTCGACGGCGTGAATGTCAGCCCCGACCGCCTCAACGGCTTTGTCACCTGGCAGGGCCCGGCACCTTTCGCCCGCAGCATTGCCAGGGGCGTCAACGCACGCTTGCAGGTCTCGCATTTCTTCAGTCGCGATTTCGACGGCCCTGCAGCGCCGGTCGGCCAGGACTTCGGCGGCTACACCCTGGTGGACCTGTTCGTGGGCGTGGACACGCAACTCGGCAACTTCTCGCTGGGCATCGAGAACCTCGCCGACAACCAGTTCATCACCTGGTTCGGCCAGACCGCCGGCACGCGCGACGACCAGTTCTTCGCCGGCAGAGGCCGCACCCTGACCCTGCTCTGGCGCCACCAGCTCTGACGCCGATCGTCATGCGCACCCTGCGCCTGCTGCACCGCTGGTTCGGCCTGGCGCTGGCGCCACTTGTTGCCGCGGTGGCTGTCAGTGGCGGCGCACTGCTGTTCGACGACGCGCTGTACCGGCTGCACTTCCCCGTTCTCGGCCAGGCGCCCGGCGCCGCGGAACAGGCCGCCAGACCGGCAGTGCTGGCTGCCATCGATGCCCGGTTCGGCCAGGACGCCATTGCCGTTTACGGCTTCCCCCGGCCGGGCCGCAACGCTTTCCAGGTGTGGTTGCGTGATGGCAGCGAGGCCTTCTTCGACCCGCGCAGCGGCGCCATGATCAGCCACTGGCAATGGCACCAGACCCTGCCCTCGATCCTGCATGAGCTGCACGTGCACCTGCTGGCCGGGGAAGCCGGTGAGCGCATCAACGGCGTACTGGCGCTCCTTGCCGGTGGTTTCGTAGTCACCGGTGCGCTGCTGTGGTGGCCGTGGCGCCGCCATGATCGCCTGCATCGTCCGCTGCCGCGCAGCTGGCGCCGGGGGGAGCTGCTGCGGCTGCATTCGGTGGCGGGGGTGTGGCTGGCGCCGCTGCTACTGCTGTTCGCGCTCACCGGTGCCGCCATGGTGTTCTACGCACCGGTGGAGCGGATGCTCACCGCAGTGTTCGACGACACAGCCGCGCCGGCGCCGATCCCGGTGACGCCCGCCCCCGCGCAGCGCTTCGCCGGCTGGGCGCGTCTGCTGCCCCTTGCCGATGCCACCTTCCCCGAGGGCGTGCTGCGCTTCTGCTATCCGCCCGGCCCCGGTGACGCCGCGATCAGCTGCCGCAAGCGATTGCCCGGGGAATGGCATCCGAACGGCCGCTCCTTCCTGCGCATCGACCCGGCCAGCGCGCGCGTGGTGCAAGCCGTCGATGCACGCCGGCTCGGCACCGGCATGCGAGCCACCAACGCCATCTATCCCCTGCATGCCGCCTCGGTCGGCGGCGCCCCGTGGCTGCTGGCGGCCCTGGCCAGTGCGCTGGTGCTCGGTTTCATCGCCCCGCTCGGCCTGCTCGCCTGGTGGCGCGGCCGCCGCGAGCGCCTCAGCAGCGGCGGCTGAACATCACACCGCGACGTCAAGGATTTTTACAATTCGCGGAGCAGCGCCCGGCCGGCGTCAGCGGCAGGCAGTGCCGGCGTTCGGCTAAGCCAATGATAGAAAATCGACAAATGGGAATCCGCCGGAGGCCGCGCCCGCCGTGGCGTAGTTCTTGCTGCTGACACGGCAGTTGTTCAACAAGAGGCGAAACCCATGAACCTGTTCACACTATTGCGTGCGCGCATGGCGCTGCTCGTGGCTGGGCTGGTCCTCAGTCTCGGCGCCCAGGCGATTGTCATCGAAACCACGCTGCGCGGCAGTGACGCCATCTGGCTGGCCGGGCGCACCGACCTGGTCATCCCGCCGGCCTCGGATCCCTGGCCGGGCGGCCTGGCCCGCCACCTCGGACCGACGCCCGAGGAAATCCAGGAAACCCGCCCGCCCGGCTTTTCCATACTCGGTGGCGATATCGTCAAGGTGCTGGACCCGGCGGATGGCGGGATCAGCTTCTTCAACAACTTCGGTGGCATCATCTACGGGCCGGATGGCAACGGCGTCCCCGGCTCCAGCAACATCGGGTCCTTCGGCGGCATCTCCGGCTACATCGGCACGCAGGGCGCGCTGGTCGGCGTGTTCCTGGATGACAACATCCCCAACGGCGCGCCACCGCCGACGCTGGATTTCTCCAACGGGCCGGGCGGCCTCGGCACCGAGTTCACCAGCCTGTCGCCCGACCTGGCGCAGGTGTTCTACATCGGCAACGGCGTGACCGGCGGCGGCATCTTCCAGGAGTTCATTGCGCCCACGGGGGCAACGCGGCTGTTCCTGGGCATCACCGACGGCTTCGCCTTCAACGGCCCGCCGGGCGCCTTCGACGACAACGATGGCGCCTACCGTATCCGCGTGGGCATCAACGAGGATCCGCGCAACCCGGTCACGGACGTGCCCGAGCCCGCGAGCCTCCTGATCATGGCTGTGGGCTGCCTGGCCCTGGCGGCGGCGGCCGCCCGTCGGCGCCGCACCGCGCCCGCGCGCCGCTAGCAGGCAGAATGGCACTGGCCGGCTTCGCCCATCGGGCGTTGCCGGTTGGTTGCCGGCCGCCCGGTGCCGGCTTGCGCCAACGGTCAGGTATCACTTCGCGGCCAGGCAGGCGCGGCAGCGGGTTCCGGTCCCGGGAACCGCGCGCCGTTGCCGGCGCGGCCCGATCAGAGCCGGCGCAGGCGTTTTTCCATCAGGTACTCGCGCACGAACTCCAGGCGGTCGTTGCCCCAGAAAAT
>CAYGQN010000265.1:0-6409 GCA_964351795.1 uncultured Gammaproteobacteria bacterium | reverse complement strand
CCAAGCCCTCCCGCTGCCGACGAAACCGATGAAGCGCTCGGCGACGGCCATCGGGGTTGGCAGGATCATGGATGAGGTCGCTGCCGCGGCGAGCTGCCAGAGCAGCAGCAGCACAAACGCCGAGACAAGCACCAGCACGCGGCCTAGCAGTGTTTCGTTCATGCGCGTTGCCGGACCCGCCTTCCCGCGCTCTGGTGTCTTGTTCATTGACTTGCTGCCCTCCGGCATGGGCCCGCCTCCCGCCGCCAGCGGTTCTGCTCAGACCAGGGCATCGCGAATCTCCTGGCGCAGCGCCCAGAACCGCTCGTTGCGTTCGACCGTGTCGAAGCTGCGCGGGCGGGGAATGTCCACTTCGAGTATGTCGCGCACCCCACCGGGCCGGGCGGACATGATCACGACCCGGTCGGACAGAAACAGTGCCTCGCCGATGTCATGGGTGACAAAGACGATGGTCGTGCCCGACTCGCGCCAGATGCGCAGCAGTTCCTCGTTCATCGTGTCGCGCGTCTGTGCGTCCAGGGCACCGAAGGGTTCATCCATGAGAAGTATCGATGGTTGCATGACCAGCGCCCTGGCAACCGACACGCGCTGCTGCATGCCGCCGGACAGCTCTCCGGGCCGGTGCCTGGCGTAATCGCCCAGCCCGACCATGGCGAGGATGCGCTGGATGCGTTCGCGGGTGTCGGCCTGCAGCCCGCCCTTGATCTCGAAGGGCAGCGCAAGATTGTCCTCGACCGTGCGCCAGGGCAGCAGTACCGCCTTCTGGAATACGTATCCAATGCGGGGGTCGGGCTCGGTCACTGTGACGTCGTCGATGACGATCGAGCCGCTCGAGGGGGCGATGAGACCACCGATACAGCGCATCAGCGTGCTCTTGCCGCAGCCGCTCGGCCCGACCAGGGAAACGAATTCACCCGGGGATATCTCGAGGTCGATGTTCTCCAGTGCCGCGATGTCACCGGCCGCGGAGGCGTAGACCTTGCCGACCTGCCGGATGCAGATGCGTCCGCCGGCGAGCTGGCCTGTGCCGGCGTCGGCGTTCATGGCTCGGCCCCCGGTGCTTCGAGAAACGCGTTGGTGATGATCGCGTCGACATCCACGGACTGTTCCAGGATGCCGAGTTCCACGGCGCGATCGGCCACACGCTGCATGGTAGGCACGTCGCACCAGCCCATACCGTGCTCGCTGACGCCGGGCCCGGCCTGCTGCATGCGGATCCGCAGGTCGATGACGGCACGGTTGCGCACCAGGTCGTCCGCGCCGATCGCGTGGCGTGCCCCGATTTGCGCAGCGGCATCGGGGTTGGCCTCGACCCAGCGCTTGGCACGGGCAAGGCCACGGAGAAAGCGGGCGGTGAGGTCGCGGTTTTCGGCCAGCCAGTCGCTACGGGCGAAGTAGACGTCGTTCGGACCCGGGATGGCGTCGTATTCCCAGATGGCGAAACCCTGTTCCGCAGCGCCGGGACCGCGCCGGAACATCGCCCAGTTGAGGCTGCGCCAGGTGGAGGCGGCGTCCACCGTCTCGCCCAGCAGGACCGAGGCGAAATCCCTGCCCACGCCGGCGACGCGCACATCGTCTTCGGTCAGCCCGTTCTCTGCCAGCAGGAACATCACGTGGTAGCGACTGGTAGAGGCCTGCGAGGTGACGGCGATGGTGCGACCGCGCAGGTCCGCGGGTGTGCGGATCCCCTTCGCGGTGTTGACCACCAGGGTCATCCAGTTTTCGGTGTAGGGGCAGTACACGCCGGTCAGGTCCGCTCCCCGTTGTATTGCGAACCAGGCCGAGAAGGGGTCTGCCATCGCGATGTCGGCATTGCCGGCCACCAGGTTGCGCACGGCGTCGCCGGCGCCCTCGGCCGAGAGCTGCTCGACATGGACGCCCTCGTCAGCGAAGAAACCCTGCTCTGCACCGACGTACAAATCGATGAAGTCGATGAGTTTCGGTCCCCATGGCGCCACGCGGATGACGTCCAGGGGGCGGCCCTGGGCGTCCACTGGCGGTGCGGAGGGTTCCCCGCAGCCGGTCAAGGCGCCCGCCGTGACGCAGGCAACGGCGAGCCACGCCCACTGGCGGCGGAAAAAGTGCCGCACCGATGATTCCTCCGAAGTAATGCAGTGGATTCGATATTCTATATTCTACACACTTGTGTCAAGGCATCGCCGGCGATGGGCGCGTCACCAGCATACTCCGATGTTCACATTCCCTTCGCCGGGCACCAGTGGACGACCCCCCGATCCACTCGCGGGATATGGGTGAGCGCAGATGGTCTATCCTTGATATTCTATAGAATAGATGATATCCGTTATCGGGACTCGCAGCGTGGCCCCTGTCGTGGCGGACATCAGGGTTGCCTTCGGGTTGCAATGGCGCAGGCGGAAGGGGGCTACCTGCATCGAAAAACGGGACAAGGGGTCCTGAGGATCCGACACAAGGGGAGATGCGATGTACCGTTCGAGGCAAAAGATTCAGGGCCTTCTGGCTGGCACGATCATGGTCGCCGGTTCGGGCGCGACGGCTGCCGCGACCCTCGAGGAGGTCGTAGTAACCGCTTCCAAGCAGCAGGAAAGCCTGCAGGACGTCAACCTCGCCGTCACGCCGGTAACCGGCGCGGCGCTGGAGGAGCGGCAAATCGACACGGTGGAGGACCTGCAGGCAATTGTGCCGGCCCTGTCCGCCGGCAATGACTTCGCCTTCGCCAAGATTTTCATTCGCGGCATCGGCCTGAACAGCTCCTTTGCCGGTGTGGACCCCTCGGTGGCCCTGCACGTCGATGGTGCGGTGGTCTCGCTCAGCTACGCCCAGCTCGGCCCGTTCTTCGACCTCGAGCGGGTCGAGGTGCTGCGCGGCCCGCAGGGCACGCTGTACGGACGCAATGCCACCGGTGGTTCCATCAACCTGATCACCCGGAAGCCGACCGAGGAATTCGAGGGCTACGCCCGCTTCACCGCCGGCAATTACAATCTCATCCGCGCCGAGGCGGCCATCAGCGGTCCAATCACCGAGCGTGTACTCGGGCGCGTGGCTGTGAAGACCACTGACCGGGACGGCTACGGCGAGAACGAGTTCACCGGCAACGATGTTGACGACGCCAACAAGAAATCGATCCGCGGACATCTGCAGTTCAACTTCACCGAGGACATCGACCTGCTCCTGTCGGCCGAGTACCACGACGAGGACGACGCCGGCCTGGGCCTGAAGTTCGTCGAGGAACTGCGCGACATCGATCCGGCCTTCGCGCCGGCGCCCGGTGCCGGTGGCTTCGCGACGCGGGACCCCCGCAACATCTCCTCCGAGGTGGACAACCGCAACCAGCGTGATTCATGGGCGCTGACAGGAACCCTGAACTGGCGGCTGAATGACCGTTGGTACATACAGTCCATCACCAACTACCGCGAGTCGGATGTGCGCCTGCTGCAGGATATCGACTGGTCTTCCAACATCAACAACCAGTTGCAGGACAATCGCACCACCAGCAAGCACTTCAGCGAGGAGCTGCAGCTGCACTACGACGGCGACCGCCTGCACGGCCTGCTCGCGTTCTTCTACTTCAACGAGGACTTCACCAACCAGAACAACATCGGCTTTGCCCGCCCCTCGGACGGCCTGACGACCAACGTGAACTTCACCGCCGACGTGGATATCGAGTCCATCGCCCTGTTTGGCAACTTCACCTACGACATCACCGACCAGTGGTCGCTGAACTTCGGCGGCCGCTTCACAACGGAGGAGCGTGCGGGCGACACGCTGCGGGAGATCCGCGCCATCGGGATCAGTGTGCCCTTCGAGGACAAGGACACGTTCACCAATTTCAAGCCCTCGGTTGGCCTGGAGTGGCGACCCAGCGATCGCATGCTGGTGTATTTCACCTACTCGGAGGGCTTCAAGGGTGGCGCTTTCCAGGGGGGGCAGACCACGCCGATCCTCGAACCGGAACTCATCGACAACTTCGACCTCGGTTTCAAGGGCTCCTTCCTGGATGACAGGTTGCAGCTCAATGTCGCGGCCTTCTACTACGAGGTCGAGGACATGCAGCTGGACCGCACCCGGGAGGACGGCGCGGGAAACCTGATCGGCATTTTCGAGAACGCGGCCTCGGCGGAAGGCAAGGGCGTGGAAATCGAGGGCATCCTGCTGGCGACCGAGCAATTCACACTCAACGGCAGCCTTGCCTGGCTGGATACGGAGTTCACCGAGTACGAGACCGATAACCCGCTCACCTCGCAGCAGGTCCTCATCGACCTGTCGGGCAACAGCCTGCGGCAGGCGCCCGAGTGGAGCGGTTTCATCCGCGGCGAGTACGATTTCCCGCTCGGCAATGGCGGGATGCTCACCTTCGGTGCCCAGGCCTCCTACAAGGGCCGGCAGTTCTACACGGAGTTCAACGACGATATCACCAGCCAGGAGGCCTACACACTGGTCGACCTGAACCTGAGGTACACGGCCCCCAATGAACAGCTCAGCGTGAATCTGTGGGGGCGCAATGTCACCGACGAACTCGTCCGTGGTACCGGTTACGTCAACGCCTTGGGACGCACGGTCACTGCAACCTACCTGGCACCGGCGACGTACGGGGTGACCATCGGTTACGAGTTCTGAGGGTACCCGGAAGCGCGCCCTGACTGCACAACCCTGCCCCGGTTCGCCCGGGGCGGGGTTTTTTTTCGCCCTTACCCGGAGCGGGCCCGCGCGGGGCTAGAAGCTCGGCGGGGTGCAGGCCGAGATGAGCACGCAGTCAACCTTGCCGGTGTTGCGGAAGCGGTGCGGCACCTGGCTGTCGAACTGGTAGGCATCCCCCGGCCCGAGGACCTGTACCCGGTCGCCGACGATTGCCTCGATGTGGCCCTCCAGGATCATGCCGGCTTCCTCGGCCTCGTGGCACAGCGGCTCGCGGCCGGTGTCGGCGCCGGGCGGATACCGCTCGAGCATGAACTGCAGCCGCTTGTTGCCGAGATCCGCCCCCACCTGCCGGTAGAGGATGCTGCCATTGCGCATGTCGGTCAGCTCCTCGGCCTTGTAGAAGATGCGGGCCTTGGTGGTGACGTCCATGGTGAAGAACTCGGCTACGGACATCGGCACGGCATCAAGCAGCTTCTTCAGCACCCCCATGGACGGGTTGGCCTTGCCATGTTCGATCATGGAGATCGTCGCATTGCTGATCCCGGACTCGCGCGCCAGCCGTCGCTGTGACAGGCCGTGGATCTCGCGGATTTTCCTGAGCCTGACGCCGATATCGTCCATCGTGCACCTCGTGACGCCGCGCGGGGCGGGCAGGGGACTAAAGGCCGCGCCCGGGCGGCCGCTGCAGGGGCTATATCTTATGCGATCCCGTTATCATTCGTTGACACGCACCGGCCGGGGGCGGGCGGGGCGCCGTGCTAGAATCCCGCGCCGCGACGGCGCTGTCCGGCCATCGCGACGGCCACCGGGGCCGCCGGCAAACTGTGGGAACCCAAGGACTGATGAATACCGAACTGACGCATCTGCAGCGCCTGGAGGCCGAGAGCATCCACATCATGCGCGAGGTCGTGGCGGAAACCGAGAACCCCGTCATGCTGTACTCGGTGGGCAAGGACAGCGCCGTCATGCTGCACCTGGCGCGCAAGGCGTTTGCGCCTGCCACGCCGCCGTTTCCCCTGCTGCACGTGGATACCACCTGGAAGTTCCGCGCCATGTACGAGCTGCGCGACCGGGTGGCGCAGGAGGCGGGCATGGACCTGCTGGTGCACCAGAACCCGGAGGCCCGGGAGATGGGCATCAACCCCTTCACCCACGGTTCGGCGGTCCACACGGATACCTGGAAGACGCAGGGGCTCAAGCAGGCGCTGAACCAGTACGGTTTCGACGCTGCTTTCGGGGGCGGTCGCCGCGACGAGGAGAAGTCGCGTGCCAAGGAGCGCATTTTCTCGTTCCGCAACAGCCAGCATGCCTGGGAGCCGAAGAGCCAGCGCCCGGAGCTGTGGCGCACGTATAACGCCCGCAAGCACAAGGGCGAGTCCATCCGCGTGTTCCCGCTGTCGAACTGGACCGAGCTGGACATCTGGCAGTACATCTACCTCGAGAACATCGAAATCGTGCCACTGTACTTCGCGGCCGAGCGGCCGGTGGTGGAGCGTGATGGCACGCTCATCATGGTGGACGATGATCGCATGCCGCTGCGCGAGGGCGAGCAGCCGCAGATGCGCAAGGTGCGGTTCCGGACCCTGGGGTGTTACCCCCTGACCGGCGCCGTGGAATCCGGGGCCGACACGCTCACCGCGATCATCCAGGAGATGCTGCTCACCCGCACCTCCGAACGCCAGGGCAGGGTCATCGACCACGATACCGCCGGGTCGATGGAAAAGAAGAAGCAGGAGGGTTACTTCTGATGGCGCACGTCTCCGACCTCATCGAGCAGGACATCGAGCAGTAC
>CAYGQN010000264.1:0-6427 GCA_964351795.1 uncultured Gammaproteobacteria bacterium | reverse complement strand
ACCGCCCAAGAGTTCATATCGACGGCGGTGTTTGGCACCTCGATGTCGGCTCATCTCATCCTGGGGCTGAAGCAGGTCCCAAGGGTATGGCTGTTCGCCATTTAAAGAGGTACGCGAGCTGGGTTCAGAACGTCGTGAGACAGTTCGGTCCCTATCTGCCGTAGGCGTTGGAAATTTGAGGGGAGCTGCTCCTAGTACGAGAGGACCGGAGTGGACGTACCTCTGGTGTTCCGGTTGTCACGCCAGTGGCATTGCCGGGTAGCTATGTACGGACGGGATAACCGCTGAAAGCATCTAAGCGGGAAGCCCCCCTCGAGATGAGGTCTCCCTGGGACTTTAAGTCCCCTGAAGGGCCGTTGAAGACTACAACGTTGATAGGCTGGGTGTGGAAGCGCAGCAATGTGTGAAGCTAACCAGTACTAATTGCCCGTGAGGCTTGACCATATAACACTCAAGTAATCTGACATCCTGATTACAGTGTTTGGCAGCCATGTAGTGCAGCCTTAGACTCATTCCAGACGCCGGAGCGAGCGCGCCCCCTCAGCGGGGTGCGGTCAATCTCCGCAACGACTTGCCTGGTGACGATAGCGAGCGGGAACCACCTGATCCCATCCCGAACTCAGAAGTGAAACTGCTCAGCGCCGATGATAGTACGGTTTGGCCGTGCGAAAGTAGGACATCGCCAGGCATTAAATACGAAACCCCGAACCGGAAACGGTTCGGGGCTTTTTTATATGGCTGACGGAGGCATGGACCGGCCAGGCTGCCACGGCGCCTCCCGGCGGGGTGATGTCCGGCCGACCCGACGACCACGGTAGCATTCCCATCCTGGCGACCTGCACACCTGGTGCACCTGCGATTGCCCAATCCTCCTCCACGCCCTGCCGCTTGTCATCGCGTGGTGACAGCCGCGCTGCGAATCCTCATGAAAACACGCTTTTCGACCTCGAGTATCAACAGCAGTACCACGCCGGCAGCCACCACGCGGATATTCTCGACCAGGCTGAGCGGGCGGGTATGGAAGAAGGCCTCCATGAACGGCGCATAGGTGAACAGCAGCTGCAGCGCAGTTACCGCGGTGATTGCAATCAGTACCGGCGGGGTACCGGCGACGCCTTTCAGTGTCAGCGAAGTGGTGCCCAGATATCGCACCGAGAACAGGTAGAAGATCTCCATCGCTACCAGCGTGTTCACAGCGATGGTACGTGCCAGTTCCAGGCTGGCGCCCTGGCTTTGCGCCAGGGTGAAATGCCAGAAAATTCCACCCGAGAACAGCACTGATACAAAGGCCACCCGCCATAGGACAAAGCCAGACAATATCGGCTCTCCCGCCGGGCGCGGGGGTCTGCGCATCACCCCCGGTTCCGTCCCCTCGAAAGCCAGCGTCATCGCCAGCACAACGGAGCTCACCATGTTCACCCAGAGTATCTGTACCGGGGCAATCGGCAGTGTGAGGCCCAGAAGAATTGCGGCGATGAGGCTCAACGACTCCCCGCCATTCACCGGGAGCAGGAAACAAATTGCTTTCTTCAGGTTGTCATAGACCGTTCTTCCGGCTTCAACTGCTGCCGCGATCGTTGCGAAATTATCGTCTGCCAGCACAATCTCGGAGGATTCCTTGGCAGCCTCCGTGCCCTTCATGCCCATGGCGATACCGATGTCGGCGCGCTTGAGGGCAGGCGCGTCATTGACGCCGTCCCCCGTCATTGCCACCACCTCTCCAATCGACTGCAAGGCCATCACAAGCCGCAATTTATGCTCCGGGCTGGTCCGGGCGAAGACGTCCACGTCCGCAACCTCATCGCGCAGGGCGGCATCATCCAGGGTGTCGATGTCCCGGCCCTGGAGGACTCGCGCCGTGTTTGCCAGCCCCAGCTGGCGGCCGATGGCCGCGGCCGTGCCAGCATGATCGCCGGTAATCATCTTCACGCGGATTCCCGCGGCGAGGCAGTCCGCCACTGCCGTTATCGCTTCCTCGCGCGGCGGGTCAATCAGACCAACCAGCCCGAGCAGCGTCAGGCCCTCCTCCACGTCGCTGAAGGACAGCCCGCTATCCGGGGCGTGGCCCGGGCGCATGGCAATAGCCAGTACCCGCTGGCCGCGTTCTGCCATGCCGTTGACTTGCCCCTCCCAGTAGTTGCGGTCGAGTTCCCCGCTTCCGCCGCCTTCAGAGCCCTGATGCAGGCACATATCCAGCAGACGCTCCGGCGCGCCTTTCACATAAATGCCGGCATCTCCGGACGGAGCCCTGTGCAGGCTTGCCATGAATCGGTGCCGGGAATCGAACGGGATACTGTCGATCTTGGGGTTTGCCTTCCGCTCTGCTTCGGGGTCGAAACCCAGCTTGCCCGCCAGCGCGACAAGTGCGCCCTCCATCGGGTCGCCAACGACGGTCGTGCTTTCCCCCTTGCCGCTGAGTTGCGCGTCGCTGCACAACAGGGCGGCGCGGCCGAGCGCGGTCAATAACGGGAACTCATCGATCGACACCGCGTTGCCGTCGATAGTCACATCCCCTGACGGCGCGTAACCGGTTCCGCCCACTGTGAACAGGCGTTTTGCGGTTGCCACGCTGGCTACCATCATCTCGTTCCGGGTCAGCGTGCCTGTCTTGTCCGAGCAGATGACCGAAACCGCTCCAAGTGCTTCGATGGCGGGCAGCCGACGAACGATGGCATGGCGCCTTGCCATGGCCTGCACGCCGATGGCGAGTGTCACCGTCAGGATGGCCGGCAGGCCTTCGGGAATCGCGGCCACGGACAGCCCGACGACCACCATGAACAATTCGTCGAACCGGTGTTCCCCGAAAAGCATTCCAAACCCGAGCACCAGCATACCCACTAGAAGGATGAACAGGGTGAGCCAGCGGGCAAATCCCGTCATCTGGCGCAGCAGCGGGGTCGTGGTGGTCTCCACCTCGGCAATCAGGTTGCTGATCCGGCCGATTTCGGTCTCTGCGCCCGTCGCGGTGACCAGCCCGATTGCCTGCCCGGCGGTTACCAGCGTGCCACTGAAGGCAACGCTGCTGCGATCACCGAGCGGAGATGCCGTGGATACAGGCTCGACGAACTTCTCAACCGGGGCTGATTCCCCGGTCAGAACGGCCTCCTGGACCATGAAACCGCGCGTCTGCAGCAGGCGCAGGTCCGCCGGCACGCGATCGCCTGCTTCCAGGATGGCGATGTCGCCTGGAACGACTTCATCGCCATTGACATGCACACGGCGGCCCGCACGCATCAGCGTCGCCCGCGGCGCGAGCATGTCCCGAATGGCCGCCAGGGCTGCCTCGGCCTTGCCTTCCTGTATGAAACCGATGATGGCGTTGACGATGACAACACCGAGTATGACCCCGGTATCAACCCAATGCGCCAATATCGCGGTAATTGCGGCGGCGCCCAGCAGAACGTAAATCAGCAGGTTGTGGAACTGCCGGAAAAACCGGGCCAGCGGTCCCGCGCGGGGTGGCTCGGGAAGGCGGTTGGAGCCGAACCGCCTCCGTCGTTCCAGGACCTCCTCATCGGCAAGGCCTTCCTCATTGCTGGCAAAGGCGGTGAGTGCCTCGGCCGCCGGTCTGGCATGCCAGTTTCCGGCTTCCGGGTCCAGACTCTGCGTGCTGAATTCTGTGCTTGACATGCGCTACCTCGGTAGAGGGCCGCACACCATTCCGGGGCGCCATTGCCCCTGCCTGCTGCCTGGCGCGCGAGTCTTGTGATGATTGATGAAGGCTTCAGACGTTTTGTCCGCTGGCCGGAGTTCGCACCCGTCAGGACGATCGAATGATGGCCCGCCTCGCCCCTGCCACTTGTACCGATGGGCAGGCCGCAGGTGTGTCGTCAGCGATGTACCCGGCCCGTGGCGACGGGATGAGCCACTGACGCGAACGCACTCAGCTTACTGGAGGCAGGCAGCGCCGCTCAACCATCGCCACACTGCTCGGGAAATACCCGCAACCGCAGGCGAGCGGGTGCGCGCTGCGGCCTGGATACATGCGGCCGGAGCCGGCTGGCAGCCGCGGCCGGCGCCCGGCGCGACCGCGTTGCCGTGGATCAGGCCAGGGAGTCAAGAAACTCGACGATGGCGGCCCCAATCGCCCCGGGGCTGTCTTCCTGCACGAAGTGCTTGCCGGGCACGGTCACCTCGCGTTGGTTGGGCCAACGCCGGCAGAACTCGCGTTGCTCGCCCACCAGGATGGAACCCGGTTCGGCGTTGATGAACAGCTTGGGCACCGGGCTGTTCGCCAGCCAGCGCCCGTAGTCCTCCACCACCTGGACGACCTCGCGTGGTTCTCCATCGAGCGGAATCTGCCGCGGCCAGGTCAGCGTCGGCCGCCTGTCCTCACCGGCATTCAGGAACGGGCGCCGATACTCGTCGTGCTCGGTCCGGGTGAGCTGGCGAATCATGGCCGATGGCAGCACAGCCTCGACGAACAGGTTCTTGTCCAGCACCAGTTCTTCCCCGGCATCGGAGCGGAAGCCCTGGAATATCCCCCGCGCATCCTCAGGGAACTGCGCCCAGGCCATGGGCGCGACGATTGCTTCCATGTACACGATGGCCTTCACCGCATCCGGATGCAGGGAGGCCCATTCGAAGCCGAGTGCAGAGCCCCAGTCGTGCAGCACCAGGGTTACCCGATCGCGTATACCCAGTGCTTCCCAGAGCGCGAACAGGTAGTCCCGTTGTTCGGCATAGGTGTAGCGCTCCGGCCCGGAATCGGGCAGCTTGTCACTGTCGCCCATGCCAATCAGGTCGCAGGCTACCAGCCGGCCGCGGCCCTGGCAGGCCGGCATGACATTGCGCCACAGATACGAGGAGGTGGGATTGCCGTGCTGGAAGACAATCGGGTCCCCGTCACCCTCGTCGATATATGCCATGCGGCGGTCTTTCACCTGCGTGAAGTGCTTGTCCGCGAACGCCTGTTCCGTCATGCCCGTCTCTCCCCTTGAACCGTGTCTGGACAGGCCGGCCGCATCGGGCCGGCCCCGTGTATGGCGCTGCGTCTCGTCGACCGCAGGATGGTGTCGGACAAGGCCGCGTCTTCAACGCCCCGCGCCAGCAGGATCCCGCCCACGCAACTGGCAAGGAAGCCCAGCGCCTGCTCACGCGAGAGTCCGCCCGCGGCGGCAATCGCGTCCGCCGACGCCATCAGTTCCTGCTGGAATACCGCCCGTGGCAGGCCGTCATCGCGCGCAGCGCTGTCGGCCAGGGCAGCGAAAGGGCAGCCCTCGGCCGGTGTATCGCGATGCGTGCGGGACAGGTAGCGTCCGGCCAGTTGCTGCAGGCGTGTGCCGCGCGCGCTGCCGCTCAGCCCGGCCGTCCAGCGTTGTCGCCCCTGGCCCGCCGCAGCACGGAAGGCGGATTCCAGCAGCGAGAGCTTGCTGCGGAAATGGGCGTAGAAGCCGCCGTGGGTGAGGCCCGCTTCGGCCATGATGCGTCCGATCCCGACGCCGGCGCCCGAGACGCGGAAGCGGCGCATTGCCACCGCCAGGATACGGCTGCGGGTATCCCGGGCCGGGCCGGCATCGGATTCGCTGGTTTTAGCTCGCATTATGATGACTATCATATGATGTGTGTCATGGGTTTGCCAGCCGCGGCGGCGGGCTCGCCAGACCAACGCCCGTTTCGGCAGCCCTGACTGCATGTCCCCCCCCGCGCCCAAAGTGCCGCGCCAGCGCGATTACGTCCTTGTTGAGGGGGTTGGCGCATTCGCGGTGCTCGATGATCGGCTGGAAGAAGGCCATGTGCTCGCCTGGCTGCGCTATGGAGGCGGCCCGGGCGACTGGCACAAGCTCGATACCGACCCGGCCGAGCGGCTGGTCCGCGCGCGCCGGTCGGACCTGGTCCGCCACAGTCGCTTGCTGGATGCCCGGGTGCACGCGATTCCACTCGACGACATCGAGGCGCACCTGGCGGCCCGCGACCAACCTGCCAGGCTGGCCGGGACCGCAACAGCCCCCGGCATGCCCGTCATTCGCCAGGTCCTGCAGATGTTGTCGGCCCATGGCATTGCGGACAGCGCTATCGGGATCACGGGGTCGGTCCTGCTGGGCTGTCAGGGCCCGGACTCGGATCTCGACCTCGTCATCTACGGCAGCGCCGCCTTCGAGCTTGCCCGTGACGCCATCGCGACCCGGATCCGCGAGCGGCCCGATGCCGCGCTCACCGAGGCGCACTGGCGCGCCGCCTGGCAACGGCGCGGGACCAGCCTGGCCTTCGACGAGTACTGCTGGCACGAGCGGCGCAAGGCCAACAAGCTGCTGGTGGACGGTATGCGGGTGGACGTCAGTTACCTGCCTGATCGGCCGGACACCCGGGGCCTGCCGCCGGCGAGAAAACGTGGCCCGGCCAGCGTCCGCGCGCGCGTGACAGCTGCCTCAGTGCCTTTCGGCAGCCCGGCGATCTACGGGCTGGAGGACCACCGCGTGGCGATGAT